>JBNMNZ010000053.1:0-7841 GCA_051276605.1 Polaribacter sp.
AAATAAAAACACCCAACTTATAAAAGTTGAGTGTTTTCTTAATTCAAATATTAAAACAGGTTTAAATTGCTTTAAGTTTTAGAACTGGTAGTTTAATGATAAATTAAACATAGTTCCTAATTGACTAAAGTGAGAACCATCATACGTCATTTGAGAATAACGACCATTAAATGTAATAGCATTAGACTCATTTTCAAGTTGTGTTAATCCTGAACCACCATCAGCAATCGATATTATAGATGTATCATCAATGATTGCTTGTCCAGCAGCATTTTCTGCTTTAAAAGCCCATTCAGGTAATACATTTAATAAATTGTTTAAATTTAAAGCAACCGTTAATTTATCTGAAGCTCTATAGTTTATTGCTAAATCCGTAACAATTTTTGGAGTAAACTCAGTTCTTAAGTTTTCACTCATAAACTTTTGTTTAAATGTAGTTTTTCCAAAGTAGGTGTTGTTTAAAGACAATCCCCATTTATTGATTTCATAGTTAGCTCCTAAGATCCACTTCGTTTTTGGTCTAGAAGTAAACATCAATGCTAAATTAGATCTGTCAAGTACAGGGTAATCAACTCCTTCAACATTAATTGTAGGTACATCTTCTGTTCTTTTGTTATCAATAGTATAGTTTCCAGAAAGATTTAAATCTAATTTACCTGCTCCGATTTCAATATTAGAAATACTAGAAACAAAATCAATACCAGATGTAGTCGTATCAAATCCATTTATAAAAAATTGATTTTTACCAATTTGGTTTGTGTACAACACTCTGTCTTCAACATCAATTTTATAATAATCAATCGTGAAGTTTATATTATTCGTTATTTTACCTCCAAAACCAAAAGTTAAGTTTGTTGATTTTTCTGGAGTCAATTTAGGAATTCCTAATTCTCTTGCTTTAGGAGATACGTTGTTTACTAAACCTACAACATCAATTCCTCCACCATCAGCAAAAGAGTATTGAGATTTTTCTGTATAAATTTGGTGTAAACTCGGCGCTCTAAATCCAGAAGAAACAGAACCTCTCATTGTTAATTTATCAGATAATTTGTAACGAGAACTAAATTTGTATACAAAAGTATTTCCAAAATCAGAATAATTCTCACCACGTAATGTACCACTTAGTAAAAAGTCATCAGATACATCATAATCTAAACTAAAATATCCACCTAAGTTATATCTATTAAAGATTCCTGAGTTTTTAATATCATTTCCTGAAAATGAATCTGAACCACCACCTTCATAAGAAGAAACTTTTCCAGCAATTACTTCAAAATTCTCGTTTCTAAATTCTGCTCCCATACCAATACTAACTTTGTCAGAAACAAGTCTAGATACATCTAAATTTCCTACGATGTGGTTAAAAGCTGTTCCTCCTGGATCAAAACTTGTTGGACTAAGCGCTTGATAACCTTCACTTGCGTTGTGAGAGTTGTTTACTTTGTACGTTTGCTCATTTCCACCAAAAGTCATACTTCCATCAATATTCCATCCATTTACCTTTCTTGTCATTCCTAATGTAGCATTAAAATCATTTAATACACCTTCAAAAGTTGGCACATATCCATCAAATCCACCCGCTTCATCCGAAGGAAATAAATCTTGTAAATACGCTAAATCACCTGTTGCTACTTTCCAATAAGGAGTTCTGTAATTTGCATAAGAATTTACTTTCTTAAATACATACGCAGCATTAAAATAGAATTTAGACTCTTCAGATAAGTCATATGATCCATTAATTAAGAATTTAGTAGCTACAGTTTCAGGAGAACCGTTAATGTTTCCTGCATCTGGCTTTCTAGATAGAAATTCTTCTACATCTGCTAAAGGTGCACCAAAACCTGTTCCTCCAAAAGCTTCACCTTTTGCACTTACTGTTCCTGGTCTGTTCGCTAATCCTATTTTAGAAAAGTCAATCGTATAGTTGATAAATCCTTTATCATCACCGATAGAAGATCCATTATTGATACTAATACCAAACATTTCACCATCTCCTTCTGAGGTAATCCCAGATCTTAAAGTTGCTGAACCTCTATTTACATCATCTTTTAAGATGATGTTTATTACACCAGCAATCGCATCAGAACCATATTGAGCAGATGCTCCATCTCTAAGTACTTGAATACTTTTAATAGCATCGATTGGAATTGCAGATATATCTGTACCTGTTTCACCACGTCCTGGAGAATCTTGTGTATATAATAATGCACTAACGTTTTTACGCTTTCCATTAATTAATACCAATGTTCTACTTGGTCCCATATTTCTAATTTCATACGGATCTAGTAAAGAAGTTGCATCATTTACCGGAGTTTGAACCGTGTTAAATGATGGTATTTTAAAAGCTAACGCTTTGTCAAAAGTAGTTTGACCTGTAGAAATTAATTCTTTAACACCAACAACATCAACTGGTAATGCAGTATCTGCATTACTTCTAGGAGCTGTTCTTGATCCTACTAAAATAATTTCGTCTAAAGCATTATCTTCTTTAACCATAATAGTTAAATAAGAATTGTCATTAACTTTTACAGTTTTTGTTTTAAAACCCATAGAAGATACAACTAAACTTGTCGGTAAACTTTTTACTGTAATCGTAAATTCACCATTATCATCAGAAACGATTCCGTTAGAAGTGTTTCCTTTTTCAACAACATTCATGTATGGCAAACCTTCGCCAGTTGAATCTGTTACTTTTCCTTTTATTGTTTGCGCCATTAATCCTAGTGGAAGCATAAACATAAAAGCAATTGTGCAAAATTGTAATAAATACTTTTGTTTCATAAATAAATTATTAGTTAATAAATATGTTTAATGAGTTTTTATTTATCGATATAAATAAGTGCTCATTTATTACATAAGGTGAAAAAAGAAAAAGTATACTCTATAAAAATGATTTTTTTTAAAAAAATGTTAAAAAAATCATAAAGGATGATTATTTATAGTTTTAAATTCAATTTTGTGTAGTAAAAAGATCCATTTGATCCCATTTGTGTAGCATCCCATAATCCTCCACTGTCAGTAAAACTATTTTGTTTAGTAGGATAAATATTGAATAAATTATTAGCACCTAATTGTAGGTTAATTATAGTGTTTATTTGATAGCTGAAATGGAAATCTGTTGTGATTTTTGGCTCATAAATATCTGTAGCAGCAGCTAATCGCTCTGTTTCAGAATTATTAAAGTTAGACAAGTCTTGGCTTATTTGCCAATCAATTAATTTAATTTCACTAAATCTAGTAAATTTTAATGAGGTCTTAATTCTTTTATATTCATAATTTACACCAAGATTAAATTTGCTTTTAGGAGCTGATGCTAATAAAAATTGCTGATCTCTTTCTCCAAAAAAAGTTTCTTTGTCTAATAACTTATTTTTAATATCTGTAATACTCATACAATTAATATTACTAGAAAAATCAAGAGATAATTCTCCGTTTTCTATTTTCTTCTTCCAATTTAGTACCAAATCAACACCAGTAGTTTTTGTATCAACACCATTTGCGAAAAATTGAACGTTATCGATTCCTAAGCCTAAATTTGAAGCATCAAAATTACCACTTAAAATAATTCTATCTTTAACAGATACATAATAAGCATCTACTGTTGCATTAAAAGTAGGACTTAATTTAGCAGTAAATCCCAAACTAAAATTTCTAGCTTTCTCTTCCTTTAATTTATCAATATTAAATCTTCTAGCAATAGGACTATTGTTTGCTATTAAAAGTGACTCTGAAGGAGTGTTTCCAATAAAATTAGTAAATGTTAGATTATAATAACTTTGAGCTAAAGATGGGGCTCTAAAGCCAGTACTAAAAGAACCTCTTAAGTTAAATTTTTTGGTAATTTTATATCTTGAAGCAAGTTTGTAATTTAAGGTACTTCCAAAATTACTGTAATATTCATATCGTAAAGCAGAACCGATCATAAACTTTTTAGAAAAATCTATTTCTGTATCTAAATAAATACCAAAGTTAGATCTATTTCTATCTACTTCATTTTCTGGAGAATACCCAGGAAAACCTTGAGATCCTCCGGGTCTTATTTCACCATTATATCTTATGAAATCTGAAAGAGGAGTTCTTGAATTTACTAGATCACCATTAATATCATAGGAGCCATAAGAAGCTTCTTCTCCAGAAAATATTTTATATTTATCTAATCTATATTCTAATCCTAGAGCAATATTGAACCCATAAGATTTTTTTAAAAAATATCTAGAAAAATCGATACTTGTTGTATTTTGTATTAATTGATGGCCACCAGCATCAAACTCTGTTGGAGAATTTTCTTCTAATGTAGCGTTCAGCGTATTTTTAATAAAGTATTGAAAATTATTTCTTCCAAAAGTATTATTTACATCAACGTTCCATTCTTTAAAATTTGTAAGCATTCCAAAGGAGAATGAATTATCTAAAATATTTGATGTAATTAATGGGTTAAATCCATTAGGATAAATATCAAGAATATTTCTTTCGCCGTCAAATTTTCGCGTAAAAGCAAAAGCTTCTGTGTTTTTATAATTAAAACCACCATTCACGTAAAGTCTTGTATTTCTATAAATCGGAATTTCAGAATTTAAAAAGATACTTACGTTTTTGACGCCTGCTTGACCAAATTTTTCTCGCGCAGAGGTTGCAGGTCTTATTGTATTATCTGTTGATAATGCTTCCGCTGAAAAATTAATAAAGCCTCCTTTATTAATTTTTGTACCATAATTCAATCCCAACTTATAGGTGAAACCGTCTGCACTATTTGGAAAAAAAGCAGTATTATCTGCATTATTAAAGCCAAGTGTAGAAGTTACATTTAATTCGTTATCCGTATCCTTTAAAACAATATTTATAACACCAGCAATTGCATCAGAACCATACTGTGCTGAAGCACCATCTCTTAATAATTCTATTCTTTTTATTGCAGAAATCGGAATTGTATTTAAATCAGTTCCAGAATTTCCTCTTCCTCTAGTTCCATATAAATTTATTAAAGATGCTTGATGTCTTCTTTTTCCATTAATTAAAACTAAGGTTTGATCTGGCCCTAAACCTCTAATTGTTGCAGGGTCTATATGATCTGCGCCATCTGCTCCAGATTGTTTAGTAGCGTTAAAAGAAGGGATTGCATATTGTAAAAACTGATTTATTTCTACTTGACTACTTTTAGAAGATGTTTTTTCTATATCTATAAAATCAATGGCAACAGGAGTATCATTTGCAACTCTGTTTTTATTTCTAGAGCCTACAACTTGTACTTCATCTAATTCTTGGCCGGATAATAAGGTAATTGTATGAAATATATATGGTGATAGTTTAAGGGTTTTAGAATTATGCCCTAAAAAACTTATGATAATATTGTTTTCTTGTTGAATTTCAAATTCAAAAGTTCCATCAATATCTGTAGTCGCTCCTTCTAAAGATTTTTTATCTTGTAGCGTTGCGCCACTAAGAGGAGTATTTTCTGAGCTTAAAACGATTCCTTTAACAATTATTTTATTTCCCTTAAAAATAGTATCAATAGAAACATCTTTATATAAAAGAGCTTTTTCTTTAGAGAGAAGTTTCTTTTTATCTACTTCTTTTTTTGTGTAAATAACATAATAATTATTTCCTAAATCATCAAATAGAAAAGGGGTGATTTTTTTTAATAAAGAAATAGATTCTTTTAAAGTTAAGTTTACAAAACCTTCTTTTTGAATGTATTTATTGTTAAGCAGATTTGCACTGTAAGTGAAGAATATTTTATGTTCATTACTTATTTTATCTAGAAGTCTAGCTAAAGGAATTGTCTTTTTTTGGAACTCTTGAGCAGTTGCTGTTTCAAAAATAAAAGTTACAAAAACAATTAATATAAGTTTTATGAATACTAATTCTCGAACCATTTACTGATTTAAAGTTACATCTATTTCTTACTTATAATTAAGCGATTATCTTCTTTTATTATAATTACATCAACTGATTTTTCAATAGCTTTAATACAGATGTCAATATTTGTGATAGGAACAGCTCCTGTTATTAACATATTTTTACTTTTATCATCTTTAAAAACTATAGAATAACCGTAAGTTTCTTCTATCTTTTCCATTGCTTTTACCAAAGATAGGTTTTCAAATAGTAAAGAACCATTTTTCCAAGAAGTTTTTATAATAGGATTAAAAATATTTTTGTCTTCTAATATTTTATTTCTTTCTGATGAATACGAAATATAGTTCCCCGGAATCATTTTTTTATTAATTCCATTATTCAGTTTTAACCAAATATTTCCTTCCTCTAAAAATACATCTGTTTTTTTCTTTTTTGTGTTCACATTAAAAGATGTTCCGTAAACTTCTACAGATAAATCATTTGTTACAACCCAGAACTTTGCATTTGTAGCTATTTTTTTATCAACTTGAAAGAAAGCTTCACCTGTTAACCAAACCTTTCTACTTTCATTTTTATAATAAGACAAACTAGAATTCGAGTTTAAAGTAACATCACTACCATCTTGTAGTTTTAAATTTAAAATTTCACCGTAATTGGTTTTATGTGTAACCTTAGTATTACTATTTGTAATATAAACTCCAAAAGAAATTATTAAAGCGATAGAAGCTGCTATACTAAGTGGTTTCAACCATTTTATTTTTCTTTTTTGTGATGGTTTTTTTGCTTGAATCTTAGAGGCTAGTTTCTGCCATTCTAAAGCAACTTTATCTTTGCTTACATGTTTCTTATCAAAAGAAACACCTATAACTAGGTCTTTAGCTTTTTTTACCAATTCTTTTTTATCAGGATTATTATCAATCCAAAATTCCCAAAAACCTATATCAGTTCCGTTATTTTGATGTACCCAATTTTTAAATGATGAGTCATCTAAAAAATCGTAAATTGTATTATAATTTTTCTTAATCATTACTTTTTAATCTTTCAATATATTTAAATAAGGAGTTTTTTACTTTTATATACTCTTTATTTTGTATAAAATTTATTTAAATAAATTTAGTATCGACACTTCTTCCTTTAAACTTTTAAGAGCCTTGTGAAGTGTGTTTACAACACTTTGGTAATTTATATCCATGATTTCAGCTATTTCTGTGGCTTTTAAACCACTATAATATTTTAAATAAATAGCTTCCTTTTGTCTTTTTGGTAATTTATTTAATAATTTAGAAATATTTTTTGTTTTAAAACTAGTCGTTTCTTTATTTGTAATTAGTTCTTCTGCACTAAATTGAATGTCTAAAACATCTTCTTGAGAAAAATCTATTTTGTTGATCTTTTTATTTTTCTTAATCACATTAATTAAAAAACGTTTGTAAGAAGTAAAAAGATATGGGGCAATTGTGTCTAAATCACTTAAGTTTTCTCGATGCTCATATATGTATAAGAAAAAATCTTGTAAAGTATCTTCGGTTAACGAAACGTCTTTAGATATTTTTAATCCATAACTGTGTAATTGAGGATAATAGATTTCAAAAAGCGTTGAAAACGCTCTAAGATCTCCGTCCTTTAGGGATTTCCAAATAAATTGATCTGTAATTTTGTTCATCTAAGATTTCAAATGTGAAAATATTTTATAAAAATAAATAAAATTGTCGGTTATAAGCTTTCTTTAATGATTTAATTACATTTTCATGAAAGTTCTGCTATATTTGCACTCGAAAAATTATGTACATGAAAGCCGGAATTGTAGGATTACCAAACGTAGGAAAATCAACTTTATTTAATTGTTTATCAAATGCAAAAGCGCAAAGTGCGAACTTTCCTTTTTGTACAATAGAACCTAATTTAGGAGTTGTAAATGTGCCAGACAAAAGAATTGAAAAGTTAGAAGAATTGGTGAATCCAGAACGTGTGATGCCTGCAACTGT
>JBNMNZ010000054.1:0-7838 GCA_051276605.1 Polaribacter sp.
AGTTTTATGACATTAGCTCCAGAACATGAATTGGTGTCTAAAATTACTACGGATGCTCAAAAAGCGGACATTGAAAACTATATTACGGCAACGGCAAAACGTTCTGAACGTGATAGAATGGCAGATGTAAAAACCATTTCTGGTGCTTTTACAGGCGCGTATGCTATTCATCCTTTTTCAGGTAAGAAAGTCCAGATTTGGATTGGAGATTACGTGCTTGCAAATTACGGAACAGGAGCCGTAATGGCAGTTCCTTGTGGAGATCAACGTGATTATGATTTCGCAAAACACTTTGACATTCCGATTCCGAATATTTTTGAAGACGTTGATATTTCTGAAGAAGCACATACAGGTAAAGACGGAACAAAAATTGCAAATTCAGATTTTTTATCAGGATTAAAATATAAGAAAGCAGTAAAGTTATCCATTTTCGAAATGGAGAAACGTGGTTTTGGTTATGGAAAAATAAACTACCGTTTGCGGGATGCTGTTTTTAGTAGACAACGGTATTGGGGAGAACCTTTTCCGGTCTATTATAAAGACGGAATGCCACAAATGATTGATGCAAAACACTTGCCAATTGTGTTGCCAGAAGTTGAAAAATACTTACCAACGGAAGATGGAAAGCCACCTTTAGGGAATGCAATAGAATGGGCTTGGGATTCCCGTGGAAAGAAAGTAGTTTCTAATGAGAAGTTAAAAAACAAAACGGTATATCCTTTAGAATTAAACACAATGCCAGGTTGGGCAGGAAGTTCTTGGTATTTTAACAGATACATGGATGCTACAAATTCAGGTGAATTTGCTAGCAAAGAATCTTTAGAATATTGGAAAGAAGTAGATTTATATATTGGAGGATCTGAACATGCAACCGGGCATTTATTATACGCTCGTTTTTGGCAAAAATTCTTGTTCGATAAAGGCATTGTTCCTGTAGATGAGTTTGCGAAAAAGCTGATCAACCAAGGAATGATTTTAGGGACGAGTGCTTTTGTTTATAGAGCAACACCATTTATAAAATCAGATTGTTTTACAGCGCATGCTAGTGACGAAATCATGAATAAAATTCCTGCAGTATTCGTTTCTAAAAACCTTTTCAATTCTGATGATGAATTTGAAACGATTGTAAAGAACCATTTAATTGATAATGCCTTTTTAAACGCTAATGATGCGGATAGTATTATGATTGTAAATACAGCTTTGCATGCCGATGTTTCTCTAGTGAATTCTTCTGATGAACTTGATGTTGAAGCGTTTAAGAACCATTCTTTAAATGCTGACTATAAAAAATCAGCATTTATTTTAGAAGATGGAGTTTACAGAGTTGGCCGCGAAGTAGAAAAAATGTCCAAGTCTAAATACAATGTTGTGAATCCGGATGCTATTTGTTCAGCATATGGAGCAGATGCATTGCGTTTGTTTGAGATGTTTTTAGGACCTTTAGAACAAGCGAAACCTTGGAGTACTTCTGGTATTTCTGGAGTTTCCTCTTTCTTAAAGAAATTATGGAAACTGTATTTTAACGGAGAAATATTTGAAGTTTCTGATGCAGAGCCTACAAAAGAGGAGTTAAAGGTTTTACATAAAACCATTAAAAAAGTAGAAGAAGATATTGAGAATTTCTCTTTTAATACTTCTGTTTCTACGTTTATGATTGCTGTAAACGAATTAACCGCTTTAAAATGTAATACCCGTGTAATACTAGAGCCGTTAGCAATTTTGGTTTCTCCTTATGCACCGCATATTGCAGAAGAATTATGGAGTTTGTTAGGGAATAAAGAAAGTATTTCTACGGCTGATTTTCCAATCTTTGATGCAAAACATTTGGTAGAAAGTGCAAAGAATTACCCAATTTCTTTTAACGGGAAAATGCGTTTTACCTTAGAATTATCTTTGGATTTATCAAAAGAAGAAATAGAAAAAGCAGTATTAGACAACGAAAAAACAATTGCACAATTAGAAGGGAGAACTCCTAAAAAAGTAATTATTGTGCCTGGTAAAATTGTAAACATAGTTGGCTAAAGGCGCAGTGTGCGTTTGGTATTCGCTTGTTTGTGGAGGGATGGATTTTGAAAGTGAAAAGTAATGATTTGTCATTTCGAAATGAGCCTTTTTAGGCGATTGAGAAATCTCACTTTTAGAAAGCGTTTGTTATTCCTGTGAAAAAAGTAACCCAACAAAATAAAATAAAAAAGAGTGATTGATTTTTATGAAATTATTGGTTTAGTTGCTGCATTTATTACCACAGCATCCTTTTTGCCACAAGTTTTTAAAACATACAAAACAAAAGATACATCTGGACTTTCTTTAACCATGTATCTTACTTTTTTTGTTGGTATTGTTTTATGGTTAATTTATGGAATTCATTTAAAAAGTTTACCAATGATCTTAGCAAATTCAATTACAGCAATTTCATCGTTATTTTTGGTAATAATGAAGTTGAAGTATAAATAAGAAACCACATTTTATTCTATAAATCTTCCTCATTTTAACATTGACATTCTTGTTATAAAAACCTATTTTTGATGAAACTTATATTTTATGACAACGACAAGACAAAATGGAAGTTTATACACCAACCTTCAAAATAATATTGCAACGATAGAATTTGGGCATCCTGCTAGTAATTCTTTTCCGAGTGAATTGTTAGAAAGGTTAACAAAAGAATTGAATTCAATTTCAGAGAATGATGCAATTTCAGTCATCATTTTAAAATCTGAAGGAGAAAAAGCTTTTTGTGCAGGTGCTTCTTTTGATGAATTAGTTGCCATTTCAAATTTAGACGAAGGTGAAAAATTCTTTGCTGGTTTTGCAAATGTGATCAACGCAATGAGAACTTGTGGTAAGATTATTATTGGGCGTGTTCAAGGTAAAACTGTTGGAGGAGGAGTAGGTTTGGCTTCGGCTTGCGATTATGTATTAGCAACAGTAAATGCGGCTATTAAATTATCAGAATTTACGATTGGTATTGGCCCCTTTGTGATTGAACCTGTTGTTCAAAGAAAAGTAGGTTTGGCTGCTTTATCTGAGTTAACGTTAGATGCTACCAATTGGAAAAATGCCTATTGGGCAAAAGAAAAAGGGTTGTATGCAGGCGTTTTTGAAACGATTAGAGAATTAGATAAAGAAGTTGAAATTTTAGCATCAAAATTAGCTTCCTACAATCCATCAGCTCTAGCAGAAATGAAGAAAGTTTTATGGGAAAATACCCAAAACTGGGATGAATTATTGACTGAAAGAGCACTAATTTCAGGAAAATTAGTCTTATCAGACTTTACAAAAAAGGCGTTGGCTAAATTTTCTAAAAAGTAATTGAATGAAGATTGTAGCAACAAATATTGGCGAACCAAAGGAAGTTACTTGGGAGAATATAAAAGTGGTCACAGGTATTTTTAAATTTCCTGTTGATGAATCTGTTTTTTTAGATAGTGAAGAGGTAAAAGGAGATGCAATTTGTGATCGGGAAAATCATGGAGGAATCAATCAAGCAATTTATGGATATTCTTTAAAACACTATGAGTATTGGAAACCTTTGTATCCCAGTTTAGATTGGAGTTTAGGAATTTTTGGAGAAAATTTAACTATTGATGATTTGGATGAAAGGAAGATTCATGTTGGAGATACGTTTAAAGTAGGAGAAGCAATTTTAGAGGCAACGCTTCAAAGAAATCCCTGTTATAAACTAGGTATTCGTTTTGATGATATGAAAATTGTAAAGCAATTTTGGAAGACTACTTTTTGTGGTGTGTATTTTAAAGTTTTGCAAACGGGTTTTGTGAAAACGGGTGATGAGTTTGTGTGTATAAAAAGCAATCTTGGAAATCCAACAATTGCAGATTTATTAATAAAAAATAAAAAAGACGATAATGAAATTTAAAAAAAGACATGTATTACTTTTATTATTTGCGTTTTTACCATTTTTAAATTTCATTCATTTTGATGATTACTGTTTCGGTGATGCAGAGCTTTTAATAATTGGAGTGCTAACAATTGTATTTTTCATCGCTTTTTTAGTGATTTCTTTTCATGATTTGTACAGTCTTTCAATAGATAAATTAAGATTCAATTTTGTGCCTTTAACAATTGTGCTCATTTTTTCTGTTTTATTGTTTTTTGGTTTAAATCATCATGATAAAAATTTCAGTAAAGATGAAGTGCAAATTTTTAAAAATGAAATAGATAATGTAGTTTATAATACTCTTATTCTATTTGATGACAATACTTTTGAATTAAGTGAAATTTCTATTAAAGAAACGTGTACTAAAAAAGGAACGTATCAATTTAAAAAAGATTCGCTTTTTTTAAATAGAAATGATAAAACTTTTACAGATACTGTTTTTGATAGTATTTATTACTTTAATAAAAAAGATAATTTATTAATCCCGAAGCAATCAGCTTTTTCCAATTTAAGATTATAGTAATAAAATAGCTTTATTTCAAAGACTTCGCAAATAATTAAGAGAATAAAAACATTTAATTATAGAGAATGCACAAAAATACTAATTTTGTTTGCTGTTGTATTAAAATAATTTCTATATTTGTATGTGATTTTTAATTAAGTCACACTTTTTCTTTTTCATAGCAATTTTCCCACTCAATTTATTGAGTGGGTTTTTTTATTTTATAAAACAAAACTTCGTAAAATCTATGGTAAATTGGTATTTATAAAATATCTTTGCACTCAATTAGTGGTACAATGAATTCAATAGTAATTTCAGAGATAAAAACTTCAATGAATACGCTTTTATCAGATTTAAAACAACTTACAAAGGTTGGCTTGTCTTTAAGTGTAGTGTTTTCTTCTGTTGCGGGGTATTTATTAGCTGTAGACATCATAAACTTTACCACACTTTTATTATTAGCTTTAGGAGGCTTCTTTATGGTTGGTGCATCCAATGCATTTAATCAAATTATCGAGAAAGATACAGACGCAATTATGCAGCGTACAAAAGACAGGCCTTTACCAACAAATAGGATGTCTGTAAATTTTGCATTAACAATTGCAATTTTGCTTACAATTCTAGGCATTTCTATATTATATAGCATCAATCCAAAGACTGCTTTATTTGGTGCCATTTCAATTTTCTTATATACGTGTGCTTACACGCCTTTAAAATCGGTAACACCTTTAGCCGTTTTTGTAGGTGCAATTCCGGGTGCAATCCCTTTTATGTTAGGATGGGTAGCAGCAACAGATGAATTCGGAATAGAAGCAGGAATGTTATTTATGATTCAGTTTTTTTGGCAATTTCCACATTTTTGGGCAATAGGTTGGTTGCAATTTGAAGAATACAAAAAAGCAGGGTTCAACATGTTGCCAATGAACACCAAAGATAAAGGCGCTGTAAAGCAAATTATCTTTTATACTTTTATTATGATCATAGTTTCTATCGTACCTGTTTTAAAGGTGTCTGGAAATTTTTATATATACCCTATAACCGCAGTAATTATTGCTTTGTTAGGTGTTGTAATGTTATATTATGCACTTGTGTTGCATAAATCTGAACAGAATACAGATGCAAGAAAACTAATGCTGTCGAGTGTTTTGTATATTACTGTTGTGCAAATTATATATGTAGTAGATAAATTTTTACATTAAAAAGATGATAGGAGAACAAGCTTTAGAACAAGAGTACATAGTAGCTAAAAAGAAATCAGCAAAACCAATGTTGTGGATTTCTATAATTAGTATGGTGATGTTTTTCGCAGGATTAACAAGTGCCTACGTAATTAGTATGAAACGTGATGATTGGGTTTCTTTTGATTTACCTCAGGCATTTTATGTCAGTACGTTTTTAATAGTTGCAAGTAGCATTACATTACTTTTATCCCAACGATTTTTAAAACAAAATAAAAGACAGTTATCATTAATAATGGCAGTTGCTGCCTTATTTTTAGGCATTGGTTTTGTTTGGCAACAATATGTTGGCTTTAATCAACTTAAAAGTATTGGGTTGTTTTTTACAGGACCAGAGAGTACCGTGTCAACATCATTTATAATTGGCATTACTTTTATTCATGTTTTACACTTGTTAGTAGGGGTCCTTGTGCTTTTGGTTGTTATTTATAATCATTTTAAATACAAATACAAATCAGACGATATGCTTGGTTTTGAACTAGGTGCAATCTTCTGGCATTTTGTAGATATATTATGGATATACCTATTTTTCTTTTTCTATTTTATTAGGTGATGAAAAATAGTTATTTTTGCCGAACTAATTAAAAATTAATCAACAGAGAATATTTATGGAATCAAATATTGCTATACCTTCTGATAGTAAAAAAACATGGAATGGTGGTGGAATAAGACCATTTGGAGCTAGTTATGGTAAAATGATGATGTGGTTTTTCATCGTATCTGATGCATTAACCTTTTCAGGGTTTTTAGCGGCTTACGGTTTAACACGTTTTAAATTTATAGATTCATGGCCAATTGCCGATGAAGTGTTTACGCACGTTCCATTTATACATGGTAATTACCCTATGTATTATGTAGCTTTTATGACATTTATACTTATTTTTTCATCAGTAACAATGGTAATGGCGGTTGATGCAGGTCATAAAATGCAAAAAAATAAAGTAGCTTGGTATATGTTCGCTACTATTATTGGAGGTATAATATTTGTTGGTTCTCAAGCTTGGGAATGGAATACTTTTATTAAAGGTTCTTATGGAGCTGTTAAGACAACAGATGGCAAAGTATTACAATTTGTAAAAGACGGTCATCAAATAGCGTTATTAGACTTTGTTGTTGGTGATAGAATGGATGAGAGATTATCGCATACCAAAAAGAACGGATTATGGTTTGAAAGTGGAGAAGCTGTAGGCAACTATTCAGTTGCCCAAATCATGGCTTCTTATAAAGCTGATCCTTCAATTCAAATTAGAAGTGAACAAATAGATTTAGATAAAAAACAGAAGATTATTTTCTCAAGAGAAAAAGGTGCTTCTGAGTTAGCTAAAGGAGAATTTGTTATAGAAGGAGCAAACTTAGATTCAAATGAGTATGGGAATACTATTTTTGCAAATTTCTTTTTCTTTATCACAGGATTTCACGGATTTCACGTATTCTCTGGAATCGTAATTAATATCATCATTTTCTTTAATGTTATTCTTGGCACTTATGAAAAAAAAGGACATTATGAAATGGTAGAAAAAGTAGGATTATATTGGCACTTTGTAGATTTAGTTTGGGTATTTGTATTTACCTTTTTCTACCTCGTTTAATTATAAAATAATAGAAAAATAAAGATGGCACACGCACACGAATCTAATGTAAAAAGAATATGGATGGTATTTGGTTTACTATCTATTGTAACTATTGTAGAAGTTGCTTTAGGTATTACAAAACCAGATATTTTATACCTAACTAGTTTTTTAGGAACTAGTCCGTTAAACTGGATATTTATTATCCTAACACTTTATAAAGCATATTATATCACTTGGACTTTTATGCACATGGAAGGAGAGAAAAAATGGTTTAGACGCGCAGCAGTTTGGACAGCAGTTTTTTTAATCTGCTATCTTTTAACTTTACTTTTAATTGAAGGAGGCTACATACATGATACCATGGCATCACTTGTAAAATGGTAATTAAATATTATAAAGGTGGTTTTAACCACCTTTTTTTATAACTAAAATATGTCATCTTAAATTAGTTGATTTTTTTTAGTTTTCTTAAAACAGTATTAATTATTTATAAATGAAATTCATAACAAAAAAAAGAGCTGTACTATTTTTACTTTTTATTTTTCCTTTAATTTGTTTCTTAATGCTGTCTACAGGAAAAAATAATTTCACAAAACTACCAATTGTAACAGCAAACATTATTGATGTTA
>JBNMNZ010000055.1:0-7817 GCA_051276605.1 Polaribacter sp.
AATTTTAATTCTAATAGAAAGGAAGAAATAGATTTAGTAACCAGAATTACAGGAGGTTTATTTAGCTCTAAACAAGAATTAGACATTCAATTAACAAATGTAGACCCAACAATTGCAAGCGAATTAGAGTTTATTTTAAATGATAATAATGTAAATGAAAAAACCACACAGTTTATTTCTTTATTAGCTTTTGGTACATTTATAAATCCTGATAAAGTAAATTTTGATGTAAATAATACACTTACAGGCACAGCTTCAAGTACAATTTCAGCAGCCTTTTCTAGTTTATTAAATAGTCCTGAAAGTAAATTTCAATTAGGGGTAGATTATCAACAAGGAGAAAGAGGAAATGATGTTGATCGATTAAATATTGACAATCAAGTAGATTTATCTGTAAGCACCCAAGTTAGTGATCAGGTATTTATTAATGGTAAGGTAGGTGTTCCTGTTGGTGCGCAAACACAATCTAGTGTTGTTGGTGAAGTAAAAGTTGAAGTATTATTAAATAAAGAAGGTAATTTTAGAGGAACTATTTTTAATCGTCAGAATGAAATACAATACTCTACAGAAGAAGAAGGTTACACACAAGGTGTAGGGTTGTCTTATCAAGTAAATTTTAATAATTTATCTGGTCTTTTAACTAAAATTGGTTTAAAAAATAAATCAAAAAATAAAAATATCAGAAAGTTAAAAAAAGACTCTTTAAAGCTCAAAAAAAAGAAAATCATTAATTTTGAAGGAAATTAATTTAACACTTTTTTATCTACACTTTTTTATTTAAAAAACACGAAAACGATTTCGGACTATTAACCCATTTTTCCTTTTAAAAATAAGGGTTTCGGACTAAAACGATTTCGTAGTTTTTTTATTTTAAATCACTTAAAAGAGTTAATTTTACGCTGTTAAAATATGAAAGAAATTAAAAAAATAGGAGTTATGACTTCTGGAGGAGACTCTCCAGGAATGAACGCTGCAATTAGATCTGTTGTAAGAACTTGTGCTTTTTACGGTATAGAATCTGCAGGAATTTATCGTGGCTACCAAGGAATGATTGAAGGTGATTTTATTGAGCTGAATGCACGAAGTGTAAAAGGAATTATCAATAAAGGAGGAACTTTCTTAAAGTCTGCAAGATCAAAAGAATTTAGAACTAAAGAAGGTAGAAAAGAAGCATACAATCAATTAATTAAAGCAAATATAGATGCTTTAGTAGTAATTGGTGGAGATGGAAGTTTCACTGGAGCTCTAATATTTAATAAAGAATTTGATTTTCCCGTGATGGGAATTCCAGGTACGATAGATAATGATATTGCTGGTACTTCCCACACAATAGGATATGATACAACTTTAAACACAGTTGTAGATGTAATCGATAAAATTAGAGATACAGCATCATCACATAATAGGCTATTTTTTGTCGAAGTGATGGGTAGAGATGTCGGTCATATTGCCTTGAATGTTGGTGTAGGAGCAGGAGCAGAGGAAATTTTAATTCCTGAAGAGGATTTAGGATTAGATCGTCTGTTAGAATCTTTAACAAGAAGTAAAGAATCAGGGAAATCTTCTAGTATCGTTATTGTTGCTGAAGGAGATAAAATTGGTAAAAATGTTTTTGAATTAAAAGATTACGTAGAAGAAAACTTACCAGAATACGAAGTTAGAGTTTCTGTTTTAGGTCATATGCAAAGAGGAGGTTCTCCTTCTTGTTTTGATAGAGTTCTAGCTAGTAGAATGGGCGTAAAAGCTGTAGAAAGCTTATTAGAAGGAAAATCTAATTTAATGGTTGGTTTAAAGAGTGATAAAATAACTGTAACACCGCTATCAAAAGCAATTAAAGGTCAATCAAAAATTAATAAAGAATTAATTAGAGTATCAGACATAATGTCTATTTAGAAAAAAAAATACAAATAAGATGATTAAAATTGGGATTAACGGATTTGGAAGAATAGGAAGATTAGCATTTAGATCTTCAGTATCAAGAGATAATGTACAAGTAGTTGCAATAAATGATTTATTGGATGTAGATTATTTAGCATACATGTTAAAATACGATTCAGTTCATGGTAAATTTGATGGAACTGTTGAAGTAAAAGATGGCAAATTAGTTGTAAACGGAAATGAAATTAGAATTACAGCAGAAAGAGATCCAGCGAACTTAAAATGGGATGAAGTTGGTGCTGATTATGTAATTGAATCTACTGGATTTTTCTTAACAGAAGAAACTGCTGGAAAACATTTAGAAGCTGGTGCTAAAAAAGTAATTTTATCTGCTCCTTCTAAAGATCATACACCAATGTTTGTAATGGGTGTAAATAACACTGAATTAACGGCAGATCAAAATATTTTCTCGAACGCGTCTTGTACAACAAACTGTTTAGCTCCTATCGCTAAAGTATTAAATGACAACTGGGGAATTTCTGAAGGTTTAATGACAACTGTACACGCTGCTACTGCAACTCAAAAAACAGTTGACGGTCCTTCTATGAAAGACTGGAGAGGTGGACGTTCTGCTATTCATAACATCATTCCTTCTTCTACTGGAGCTGCAAAAGCTGTAGGAAAAGTAATTCCTTCTTTAAACGGTAAATTAACAGGTATGGCTTTTAGAGTTCCTACTATGGATGTTTCTGTTGTAGATTTAACCGTTAAATTAGACAAACCAGCTACATATGCAGAGATTTGTGCAGCAATGAAAGCTGCTTCTGAAAGTGGACCAATGAAAGGCGTTATAGGGTATACAGAAGATTTAGTAGTTTCGCAAGATTTTGTTGGAGATACTCGTACTTCTATCTTTGACGCTAATGCAGGTATTGCATTAAACGATAACTTTGTAAAAGTCGTTTCTTGGTATGATAATGAAATGGGTTATTCAACTAAAATCGTTGATTTAATTGAATATTCTGCATCTTTATAGAAATCCAAAATAAATTTAATAAAAAACCTGATAGATTTAATTCTATCAGGTTTTTTTTGCGGTTAAAGTATCTAATTATTTCACTGCAATCGCACTAATTTCAACATTTACAAACTTAGGTAGGTTTGCAACTTCTACTGTTTCTCTCGCGGGTGCGGTTTCATTATTAAAATACTCTCCATAGACAGTATTAATTTCTGAAAAATTATGCATATCAGAAATAAATATTGATGTTTTAATTACGTTTTCAAAAGTCATATCAGCAGCCAATAAAACCTGCTTCAAATTTTCCATTACTTGTCTTGTTTCAGCCTGTATATTATCTATAACTAATTCCCCAGTTTCAGGACTAAATGCAATTTGACCAGAAGTGTATAATGTATTTCCTGTTAATACTGCCTGATTATAGGGGCCAATAGGCACAGGAGCTTTACTCGTTGTTATTATTTTTTTCATTTGTCTTGGTTTCAAAGTTAGATTTTTTTTGCTAGTATCTAGCAGTTATGACTAAAACAACCTTCTATCTGGTGGTTTGTTTTTATCCCATTTTAAATCAGCTAAAGTAGAAGACTTTATACCTATAAAAAAAGTGTAAGATGAGTTTGTACCAAAAGGAACCCAATTAAAATTGAACCTCCAACTATCTAAATCTCTCGTAAAATTAAACCTTGAGAAAGAAAAAGCACCTTTTTTAACATCATAACCAGAAGAATAACCAACTTCCCATTTAGGAGATAATTCAATATTTCCACCAAAGCCTAAAGTATGCACTCCAATTTTCCCAGGATCAACGCCATTATTGCTGTAGTTTGCAGAATAAACTAAGTTTATAGACCAAGGTATTTTAGCTCTATATAATTCGGTTTTTGAGGTTTTACTTTCACTGGTATTTTCTCTTCTTCCTTGATTATTTGTAGGGTCAATATTTGCACCCATTACATCTGGTGGGTTATTTGCCCCATTTCCATTATTTTTGTCTTTACTACCTTCTTTGCTTTTATCAAAATCTGCACTAGAAATAGAATAGTTTGCAGTTAGGCTTGCATTAGTAAGCCTAAAAATATTAGGATTAAATTTATCAATTTTGGTACCACTTTCATTTACTTGATAAGGATCTAAGGTACCATTAAAATTTAAGGCTAGTTTATCTTTCAATAACCTTGTTCCTGCAGAAAATCGAACGTTTGACCAACGTAAACTATCTGCAGCAATGTTGTATGAAGAGTTGAAATTTAAGTTATTTAAAAGCATGATTTTTTCGTCTTCTTCGTCACTTTCAGGATCTTTAGGTGCCATCTTAGCTTCTAAAACATTATTTAAAGAAAGCCCTATAGAATTACTTAATCCAGATGAAGGAGCTCCATAAATTCCTTGATCAAAAACAGTATACTGCTGCAAATCAGTAGCAAGCGCGCTTTGCTGAACTTCTTTAATATAATTGTCCTTAAAATCGGGCCTATAAGAATAAGAAATAGTTGGTCTAATAGTATGTCTTATTGCTTTTAATCGTCCTTTATTAAAGTTAAAAGTACCGTAGATATTAGTTGATAAGCTAACCCCCATATTATACTCTCGATAGGTTTTAAAGCCTCTTAAAGTATCAGTTACAACAACATTATCTGTAACATCATATGCTTTTTTAATATAATCAAACTGCCAAGTTTCTTCATAATTAGCACTTGGTGATAATGTAAAATATTTAAAGGCTTTTATATTGGTACTTGTACTTGTTTTATGTTGCACGCCAGATCTTGCTGTTTCAAACATTTTACTTGTAAAAAACTCATCATCTGTCGTATTAATTAAATATTGGCCTTGCATATTATAATTAAATCCTAGCTTTTGAATTGGATTCTTTTTAAGACCATCTTTACCTGCAAACGGATACAACCTATTCATATTTAATGTTAATGAAGGTAGCGTCATAGTAATCTTTTCTGTATTTGTATTTTGTTGATGAGAGGCAGTTATAGCCATGTTAAAAGGAGTGTCAACAAAAGTTTTACTGTAATTTATAGAGGAGTTAAGTGTATTGTTTTGTGTTTGTGCAACATTCAATTGATTTAATGATTCTCTAAAGAAACGACTACTTCCTAAATTTACAGAAGCCGTAAACCTTGAGTTAGGACTTGCTTTTTGATCTTGACTATGAGACCATCTAAGATTAAAATTGTTGGATTTACTATAAGTACTAAAACCTCTAATGCCATTAATAATGTTCTCGAAATTAAAACTAAAAGTACCATTAAAACGATACCTCTTTTTATAGTTTGATGATATTCTTGTACCCCAACTTCCATTAGAGTATACATCACCTAAAACAGTCAAATCAGCGAAATCACTTAGCGCAAAATAATATCCTCCATTTTGAAAACCAATTCCTCTATTACTACTTCCTGTGTCAAAAGCAGGAATTAAAAATCCAGAAACACTAGTTTCTGTCATTGGAAAATAAGCAAAAGGTAAAAATAATGGAGTAGGAACATCTGCTAAAACTAAATTACTGATGCCTACAATAATTTTTTTACCAGGTACTAACTTTGCTTTGTCAGTAGAAATATAATAATCAGGATTTTTTTTCTCTGAAGTTGTAAAACGTATTTTTCTAATGTAAACTGTAGAATCATTTACACGTTTGGTTTTTTCACCATAAGTAAACATTTCACCCTGTTTGGTTTTTAAACCATAAATGATAGCACGTTTACTTTTAAAGTTATAAATTATTGAATCTTGCTCAGATTCTTGCCCTCCTTGTTTAAAAATAGGCTTTTGTGTGTACCCTGTGCTGTCGATAATTCCTTTAGCAAAAAGCGTACTTTTCTTGTAATCAATAATTATAATTCCCGCTTTTAAATCGATATCTGTGTATTTTATATTGGCTTCGTTATATAGCTTTACCGTCTTGTTTTTAGCATTTTGAATGGTATAATCTTTGGCAACATGGGTTATAATATCTTCAATACTTTCTTTGGGCTTTATAGAGTCTAAAGAAACAGAATCTTTATTCTTTGTAATTAAACTAGCATTTTTTATAACAGGTAAAGAGTCTATTTTTTTAGTAGGAATCGTATCTTTTTTTACTGAAGGAATTACAATTTTTTCTGTTGATTTTATGTCTTGTGAAAACCCAATCTTTATAAAAAAGAAACAGCAAAATAAAAGTAAGTATGATAGGTTTGATTGCAATGCTATAAGTGCTATTTTTGTATGAGGTTAAAAGTATGGCTCAATATTTGAAACTCAAAATTAATGAAGCCAAAATTAGTTAAATTTTATTGATGAATTTTCTACAAAGACACAAATTTTATACCAAAGTGAAAAATCTATTTTTTTTACTATTTTTTATATCAACTTTCTTTCTCTCATCGACATTTATTTATGCGCAAAAAAGTTATACGATTGTTCTAGATGCGGGACATGGAGGTAAAGACCCAGGTAATTTAGGCAATGGCTATAAAGAAAAAAATATCGCCTTACAAGTGGCCTTAATCGTTGGCCGTGAATTAACAAAAGAGAAAGATATTAAAGTAATTTACACAAGAAAAACCGATATAAAGATTCCTCTTTGGAAAAGAGGAGATATTGCAAATACTGCAAAAGCAGATTTATTTGTATCTCTTCATTGCGATTCTCATACATCTAATGCTTATGGGGCAGGAACTTTTGTATTAGGGTTAAGAGGAAATAAAATGAACCTAGAAATTGCAAAGAGAGAAAATGCAGTAATTTTAGAAGAAGATAATTATAAAGAAAGATACATAGGTTTTGACTCAAACTCTGCAGAATCTGTTATAGGATTGTCGCTTTTACAAGAAGAAAATTTAGATAAGAGTCTAGAAGTTGCAAGCTTAATTCAAACAAATTTCACTAAAAACCTTAAAAGGTTAGATAGAAAAGTAAAACAAGATAATTTTCAAGTTTTAAGAGAAACAATTATGCCAAGTGTTTTGGTCGAATTAGGTTTTTTAACAAATAAAAACGAAGGTAGATATCTTAATTCAAAGAAAGGGCAGCAACAAATGGGGAAAGCGGTGTCTGATGCAATTAAAAATTATGTAAATCACTTAAAAGTAAATACAGTTGTAGAAGTTATAGATTCAGACGATAATTTAAACAATACGATTGAATTTAAAATTCAAATTGCCTCTGGGAAAAATAAAATTTCAACAAAATCTTATAATTTTAAAGGACTCAAGAATGTTCAAGTAGTTAAGGTTGGTACCTATTATAAATATTATTATGGGAACACTTCTAAATATAAAGAGGTTTTAACATTCTTAAAAACAGCGAAACAAAAAGGGTATTTATCAGCATTTATAGTTGCTTTTAAAAGTGGAGAAAAAATCTCTGTTCTAAAAGCAAAGAAAATGCAGTAGTTTTGGTAGTTTCAATCAAAAATTATCAGTAATTTTGTTAATAAATTTCTATTTATGTCTAAAGAATTAAAAACAGGAATTGTTCTAATTATTATTATTGTTTCTTTTATATGGGGGTTTAACTTCCTTAAAGGACATGATATTTTTCGACCAAACAGTAGATCGTATAATGTAGAATACACGAATGTTGGTGGTTTAACAGAAGCCAGTTTAGTTACTATAAACGGTTTAAAAGTTGGCCAGGTTGATGATATAGATTTTAATGATAGCCCTGAAAAAAGAGGTCATTTGATTGTTCGTTTTTCTTTGGAAAATGATTTTGAATTTTCTAAAAATAGTGTTGTAAAAATATATTCTCCAAATCCTCTATCAGGTTCTAATTTAGCGATTATACCGAGCTATGAAGGTGAATCAGCAGTTTCTGGTGATTTCTTAAAAGGGCAAATAGAATCAAGTTTATTTACTTCTATTGGTGAAAAATTAGACCCTATTCAAGCAAAATTAGAAAATGTAATTGTAAGTGCAGA
>JBNMNZ010000056.1:0-7791 GCA_051276605.1 Polaribacter sp.
GCTGCTCCACCTCTTGTATCACCATCTAATTTTGTTAAAACAACTCCATCAAAATTTAAGATATCATTAAAAGCTTTTGCAGTATTTACAGCATCTTGTCCAGTCATAGAATCTACCACAAATAATGTTTCTTGTGGGTTTACAGCTTTATGAATGTTAGAAATTTCTGTCATCATTTCTTTATCTACAGCCAAACGTCCTGCTGTATCAATAATTACAATATTCTTACTATTTGCTTTGGCGTGTGCAATTGCATTTATAGAAATCTCAACAGGGTTGTTATTGCCAACTTCAGCATATACTTCAACTCCAATTTGTTCTCCAACAATTTGTAATTGATTAATGGCAGCAGGTCTATAAACATCACAACCAACTAAAAGAACTTGTTTTGCTTTTTTAGTTTTTAGAAAGTTTGCCAGTTTTCCTGAAAAAGTAGTTTTACCAGATCCTTGTAATCCAGACATTAAAATTACTGTAGGCGAGCCTCCTAGATTTACACCAACAGTTTCTCCTCCCATTAGCTCAGTTAGTTCGTCTTTTACTAACTTAACCATTAATTGCCCAGGATTTAAAGATGTTAATACATCTTGGCCTAGTGCTTTGGTTTGAACTTTCTTTGTGAATTCTTTGGCAATCTTAAAGTTAACATCTGCATCTAACAATGCTCTTCTAACTTCTTTAAGTGTTTCAGCAACGTTTACTTCAGTAATTTTACCATGCCCTTTTAGAGTATGTAGGGCTTTATCTAATTTATCACTTAAGTTATTAAACATAATTTGTGTTCTTTTTTAGGATGCACAAATATAAGAATTAGTATGATTTGTTGAGTGATTAAAAACTTTTTAATCACTCATTATTTAGAAATAAACTTTTGAGAAGTTGATTAAATGAAAAAATACGAAGAAAATGAAAACCTTCAAGAAAATTGTTTTCCTTTCAGATTCAATTATCCTTTTTACAAAGAAAGAAAAGAGAAGGAATCCAAACTAAAAAAATAATTTTGCTGAAGTTAGCTCTATAAATTAAGATTAAATATTAACTATTTTTTTTTAATAAAGCTAAAGAGAAGTTAAGAACGTGTAGACATATTGATACTATAAAAAGAATATATGAAGCTGAAAGGATAGCATAAAAATCTACAGAATTTGACGAAAAATTAAAAGCAAAAATTGTTTTTGTATTTAAAAAGAAGACACAAAAAAGAAAAGGTATTAATGCCGCTACTTGAAATATAATGTGAAAAAGGGATAATATTGGTATCGTTGGTTTTTTTGCCCAATTAAGTGCATAATAATTCAAACTAATTAAACCAATAAAAACTGCTGAAAAGTAACACCAATAATGGGTTTTAACTGCAAAATAAGTATTGTAAACTGTTAGATCTATGACATTACCTTTTTGTATAAATCCTACAAGAATAAAAAGCGGAATTAAGCTAAAAAAGAAAATATGTGGTTTTTTAATAATTGTTTTCAATTAATAGAATTTTTGTAATGTTTGTGTATGATGTTCTGTGTGATGTGCTGTCCACATAATAATTTCTCTAATGGTCATTTTTCCCATTAAAGGATGGGGAATGACTAGGGTATCTAATTTTTTTTCGCTAATATGTTTAGCTTTATACTGTAATTTTTTTTGTTGAATTTGAAGCCTTGTCAATAACTGTACTCTTCGTTTTAAAGTTGGTTTTTTTAATTTTTGATTAAAAATTCTTGCTTTTTCTTGATTTTCTAAAAGCTTTTGTTGATACTTTTCTACCACAGTATTATAATCTCTGAGGGCTCTATTACAAGTGCCGAATTTATATTTTAGAAATATTTTTGGATAACTTAAAGCATTATTTAATAGCTGTAAACTATCTGTTAAATGCTGTATATGCTGGCCTGTAGACCACTTTTTCTCTGGGCCTAATTCCCAGTTTTCTTGAGGCTGCTTTTGTAACCAAATAAATAATTCTTGGTGTTTTATTTCTAATAAGTTTGCAATCTCATCTTTATCCATTCATAAATAATTTCCACAGCTCAATGTAAGAAATTTATGAGATATAATGATGATATATTATAGAATTTACATTTCATATTTAGAATTTTATTAAGAAGGTGTTTTATTATTTATAATAAATAGTTAAAACGAAATTTTACTATTTTTAAAAATTATAAATAAACTGAAATTGTTAAAAATATCATTGATACTAAAGCTAATATAACAACTAAAGGAATTACAAATTTCAACCATTTATCATAACCTACTTTTATTATCGCAAGTGATGCTAAAACTAATCCTGTAGGATTTATAAAGTTGAACAATCCTATACCTAAAAGATACGCGTTTACAATATGTTCTCTACCCAAAGAAACAGTATCTGCTAAAGGAGACATTATTGGCATTGATAAAACAGCCATTCCTGATGAGGAAGGAATAAAAAAAGTTAATCCACTATATACAAACATTATAGAATTTATAAATACACCTTTGTTCATTCCGTCTGTAAATGAGCTTGCATAAAATAATAAAGTATCACTAATTAAACCATCTTCCATTAAAATAGTAACACCTCTTGCTAATCCAATAATAAAAGCAACACTTAATAATTCATTAGCGCCTTTTATAAAAGTATTTACAAAGACAGTTTCATTTATTCTACATAAAAATCCTATTACAAGAGCGCCAACAAAGAAAACTCCAGTCATTTCTAAAAACCACCAGTCTAAACTAATAACTCCATAAACCATAACAACAAAACACAAGGCAAAGATAAAAAGCACTAATTTTAAACGAAAATTAAAGTTGATAATTTCTGATGATTTTTGAAAAGAAAACATTTTTTCGATACTTTCTTTCTGATCATAAATGATAGATTTTGTAGGATCTTTTTTTACTTTTTTTGCATATCTTAAAATGTACAAAATACAAATAGCTAAACTTATTACAAGCATTACAATTCTACCTTCAATACCTGTAGTCCAATTTATACCAGCAGCATTTGATGCAATTATAGTACTAAAAGGATTTGTTGTAGATACCATTGTACCTATACTTGTACCAATATATATAGAAGCTAAAGCAACTATAGCATCGTATTTTGCTGCTATAAAAATAGGAACTAAAATAGGATAAAAGGCAATAGTCTCTTCTCCCAAACCAAAAGTAGTTCCTCCAATTGCAATTAAGGTAGTCACAGCAATTATCAAAATATATTCTTTACCTTCTAAAAGTTTAGAAAGTCTTGTAATTCCTGCTTCAAAAGCACCCGTAAAATTTACAATTGCTACTAACCCTCCAATAAATAATACTAGAATAATAATGTCAGAAACGGCTATAATTCCTTTTAAAGGAGCTAAAATAAATGCTGTAAAACCTTGAGGTCTTGCCGCTAGTTTTTGATATGTTCCAGGAATACTAATAGGTTTATAAATTGCACCAGAAGTAAATTTTTCTATTGGAATTTTAACTTGTAAATCATCTAACGTTTTTTGAGATGCTTCTAAAACTATAGAATTTTCTTTACTAGTTTTTATAAAAGAATTATCATCTTTATTATACGCTAATCTATCGTATTGACCAGAAGGAATACACCAAGTTAAAAGCGCTACAAAAGCAGCTATTATTAATAAAACTGTTTGTGCACTTGGAAATTTTATTTTTTTCATCTTCATAATCTAAAGTAGATACTAAAGATACTATTTTAAAGGTAAATTAAAATTTTATTTATTTTTTAGGAACAAATTGCAAAGCCGCTCCATTAATACAATGACGTTTTCCTGTGGTTTTTTTAGGACCATCATTAAAAGAATGGCCTAAATGACTACCACAAGTATTGCATTTTAATTCTGTTCTTGCATACCCGATTTTATAATCTACATCTAACTCTACATTGTTTTTTATAGCTCTATCAAAAGAAGGCCAACCTGAACCTGAATCAAATTTATGTTCAGATTTGTACAAGGCAGTTTTACATGCTGTACAAACATAAGTTCCTTTTTTATGATTTTCATTAAATTCGCTTGAAAAAGCTCTTTCTGTGCCTGCTTCACGTAATATATAATATTGTACTGGAGAAAGTAATTTTTTCCATTCAACAGGTGTTTTCTCAACTTTATAGGTTTTCTTTTCTTTGGATGAATTTTGTGCATTTGTTACACAGTTAAACATCAATAATAAAAAGAGAATACTTGCTATTTTTTTCATGTATTTATAATTATAATATCAACTATTTTTTGATTTGGATGTTTTAATATCCATTTTTTATAAAGGTCAAACTTTTTTTTAGTTTTAACGAATATTTATTGAACAACTTACAATATTAAGAATTATTGATTTTTTTTACATAAAGATAGAATCTGTAATTTTAAAAGTAATAAATTTGTGATATGTTTTATAGATAAGTATCTTAAAATTTAGATTAAATATTGAAATACATGAAAAAAATAATTGTTTTAGTCTTAACTTTTTTTCTTTTTGAAGCCTGCAGTACTGTTCCGATTACAGGAAGAAAAAGAGTAAATTTGGTAAGTGATGCTAAGGTTTTACCAACAAGTTTTGCGCAATACAAAGGTTTTTTAAAAGAGAATAAGTTATCTACAAATAGAGAAATGACCAACCAAATAAAGGAAGTTGGAAAAAACATTTCTGAAGCTGTAGATCGTTTTATGAGAGCAAATAATATGGTTTCAGAAGCAGATTCTTATCGATGGGAATTTAATTTAGTTGAAGATAAAACGATAAATGCTTGGTGTATGCCAGGAGGAAAGGTAGTTTTCTATACAGGGATTATGCCAATTTGTGATAACGTAAACGGTGTTGCTGCTGTTATGGGGCATGAAGTTGCACATGCATTTGCAAAACATGGTCAAGAGCGTATGACTTCTTCTTATGGTCAACAAATAGGAGGGCTACTTGTCGCTTTAGGAACCTCTAATAAAGATCCAGAAACGCAACAAATTTGGGATGCTGCATTTGGTGTTGGTTCAGGTTTAACCATGCTAAAATTTAGCAGAACTCATGAGCAAGAGGCAGATAGATTAGGCTTAATTTTTATGATGATGGCAGGTTATGATGGTGTTGAAGCTGCAGAAGTTTGGGTAAGAATGAGTAAAAATTCTGGAGGAAGCTCTACACCTCAGATTTTAAGTACACACCCATCAAATGCCTCAAGAATACAAGATCTAAAAAGTTATTTACCTACTGCAAAAATGTATGCAGAAAAGTACAATCAACCACTATCTCAAATCAAAAAATAAAATAAACAAATAGATTTACTATATTGTGTGCCATTCATAAAATTGAATGGCATTTTTTTAAATAGAATTTTATGTTAAAAATTGGAGATCAAAAATTAATTAATGGATGGGCTTTTTATGATTGGGCGAATTCTGTATACTCCTTAGTGATTAGCACAGCAATTTTCCCTTTGTATTACAGCGCAGTTACGGATGGTAAAGTTATTTCATTTCTTGGAATGGAATGGGAGCATCCAGATAGTTTGTATAGTTATGCTTTGTCATTTTCATTCTTAATAGTAGCATTTATTTCTCCTATTTTATCGGGTATTGCAGATTATACAGGAAGTAAGAAAAAATTTATGAAATTTTTCTGTTGGTTAGGAGCTTTGTCTGTCATGAGTTTATACTTTTTTGATGGGATAGAAACCGTTTGGATAGGTATTGTTTTTACCATTTTAGCAAGTATAGGTTTTTGGGCAAGTTTGGTTTTTTACAATGCATATTTACCAGAAGTTGCACATCAAGAACAACAAGATAGAGCGAGTGCAAAAGGGTTTATTTATGGATACGCAGGATCTGTTCTTTTATTAATCGTTAATCTAGGTATGATTATGTTTCCTGGGCTTTTCGGATTTGACCTTGGTATAGATGAGTCGATTAGAACAAATGGATCTGAATTAGAAATTACTGAAGCGATACAAGCTGCAGAAAGTGCCGCTTCTTCAATGGCGTCAAGAATTTCTTTTGTTTTAGTTGGTTTATGGTGGATTGGTTTTGCACAGATAACTTTTAAAAGATTGCCAGATGATATCTATAATAAAAAACCAAAGCAAGATTATATTTGGAAAGGCTTTAAGGAATTGAAAATTGTTGCTAAAGAAGTGATGAATTATCCTACTCTAAAACGATTTTTAATTTCATTTTTCTTGTTAAGTATTGGTGTTCAAACAATTATTCTAATGGCAGCAATTTTTGGATCAAGCGAATTAGGTTTGCCTGCAATGAATTTAATTATAACCATTTTATTAGTGCAAATTGTAGCAATTTTTGGTGCGTTTGTATTTTCTAGAGTATCAGAAAAATGGGGAAATATTAAAGCTCTTAAAATTACAATTGTTACCTGGATGGTGGTTTGTTTTACTGCTTTTCTATTAGATAAAGACCAAGAAAATGTAGAATATTATTTTTATGGATTAGGGGTTTTATTAGGCTTTGTGCAAGGAGCAATTCAATCTTTAACAAGATCAACCTATTCTAAATTATTACCAGATACAGAAGATCATGCAACTTATTTTAGTTTCTATGATGTTACAGAAAAAATAGCCATTGTTTTAGGAACTTTTGTATACGGTTTATTATATGCAATTACAGATTCTATGCAATGGAGTGTATTGTGTTTGGCTGTTTTCTTTTTAGCCTCTTTCTTAGTATTAAATACTTTAAAGAAAACAAAATATGTTCAGTAAATGAAATCCTGAAGAATAGTAATGTTATTTAAATATGCTTGACTTTACAATAGCTTAAAACTAACTACTAAAACAATTTATTTCGTTTATTTAAAAAGTATCAACCTTTATAAATGATAAAGATCATTAGTAAAAAAGCCTTGTATATTTTATACAAGGCTTTAATTATTTAAAAGTAATTATGGTATCAATATGAAGTCTAAAAATTTATTGAACTTCAATTAAAAAAGTTACTTCAACATCCGTACTACCTCCAGCTTCAGCAGAAGAACCATTGTTAGGTTTTGTTGGCTCGTGTTTTAGAATAATTGTTAATGTTCCTGTACTTGCATTTCCTGCTGCTAAAGAGGTTTCAATTCCTATAGGATTTCCATTTGCATCCATATCAGTTTTAGTAATGGATACACCAGCAACTGAAGATGCATAGAAAAATTCATGTTCATCAGCTTCTTCTTGAACTTCTTCAGTAATATCTTCTGCTGGAGATTCTGTTTCATTTAATAATTGTATTGAACCTGTATACGTTGTATTTGCAGTTAAAGGACCAGAAACATCATAAGTTGCGTCTTCAATACTTCCACCAGTTAAATCTTGAAATTTTAACGTAACGATATCTGCACCATTGCTTAATGTGTATGTAACCGTTGTAATTAATTCCTCTTCATGATCATGATCGTCATCATGGTTATCAGAACAACTAGAAAGTAAAATGCTAGAAATAAAAAGTAATGCGATTAATTTAATTGAATGTAATGTTTTCATAATTTGTGTTTTTAATAATTTATTTTAATTTTTAAATTGAAATTTCTACCTAATTCATCAGCAAAATATCGGAGCCTGTTTAAGTTTTCTCTGTAAGTAACATTAAACAAGTTTTCTATATTAAACTCAAGCTTTAATTTTCCTTTATTAAATGCTTTAAAAATAGCAGAAGTAGAAAGGTTAAATAAAGAGTAACTAGGCGGTGTTGTGCTAATATCTACAAAAACATCTTCTTGTAGTATTGCATTAAATGTGTAAAAATTGTAATTTGGATACTGATTTTGTTGTAATACGGTTCTGTGTTCTAAGCGAATCGATAATTGGTTTAAATTTTCATTCCG
>JBNMNZ010000057.1:0-7765 GCA_051276605.1 Polaribacter sp.
TGTCCATAATTTGGAATGATTTTATAATTACACTTTTTATAAAACCTCACAGCCTCTACTTGTCTTATTCCTGTTTCTAAAACACATTCTTGATACCCTAATTCTTGTGCCCATGTTTCTAATTCTTGAAGCATTTCTTGTGCAACTCCCGAACCTCTTTTTTCTTCGCAAACAAACATTCTTTTTACTTCAACAGTGTTGTTATCAAACTTTTTAATCGCTCCACAACCTACTGCAATTTCGTTAAAATAAATGACAACGATATTTTTTAAAACATCAATATGATTAAACTGATTGTAAAAATCATGTTCATCTCTATCAGTAATTTTTAGATAAGCATCTAATTCTTTTACCAAGTTAATGAAGTCTACATTATCGAAGTTGGTTCTTTTTATTTGTATTTCCATTTTATTTTTTATCAAAAATCAAACTTTAACTGCACCCAAAAAGGGTCTTTTTTGATGGTATCTAAATTTCCAAAAGAAATCCCTAATAACCGTACAGAATTTTTTAATTTTTCTTGATATAATAATTCTTTTACAACAGGGAAAAATTCGCTTTTATACTGCATAAAAGTAGCTTTTGTTTTACTTCTTGTGTGTTGTGTAAAATCTGAATATTTAATTTTTAATGTGATCGTTTTTCCTTTTGTTTTCGATTTCTTCATGCGTTTTTCTAATTCATCAGCAATCTTTTCTAACTTTTCAATCATAAAAATTTCTGATGAAATATTCTCATTAAAAGTTCTTTCTGCTGCAATGGATTTTCGAATTCTATTGGGTTTTACAGCGCTATTATGAATCCCTCTAACAATATTATAATAATGAGCACCCGCTTTCCCAAAGAGCTTTACCAGTTCTTCGACTGTCTTTTTCTTTAAATCATTCCCCATAAAAATACCTAAATTATACATTTTTGCAGCAGTAACTTTACCGACCCCATAAAATTTATTGACAGGTAATTCTTCTAAAAAAGAGATTACTTCTTCTGGATTTATTGTTTTTTGTCCATTTGGTTTATTAATATCGGAAGCTACTTTAGCTATAAATTTGTTAACGGAAATTCCTGCAGAAGCATACAGTCCTAATTCATCAAAAATACGCTGTCTAATTTCTTGGGCAATTAAACTTGCAGACGGATTTCCTTTCTTGTTTTCTGTAACATCTAAATATGCTTCATCTAAAGAAAGTGGCTCTACCAAATCTGTATACTCATAAAAAATTTCTCTGATTTTAGTTGAAATCTCTTTATATCGTTCAAAATCGGTTTTTACAAAAATTAAATGCGGACATTTTTGTTTTGCTAAAAACCCACTCATTGCAGATTTTACACCAAATTTTCTTGCCTCATAACTTGCTGCGGATACAACGCCTCTAATTTCATTTCCTCCAACTGCAATCGCCTTTCCTCTTAATTCTGGGTTGTCTAATTCTGCTACAGATGCATAATAAGCATCCATATCTACATGAATAATTTTACGAAAAGGAGGTTGTAATTCCATCTTTCGAAAATACGAAAAAGATGTTGCTTGTCATTCCTGCGATGGCAGGAATATATAATAAGTAAATTTTAATCTTTTTTAATTCTCAATAATTCATGTACAAGAAAATTAATGAAAACAATTAGATTACTTTAAAAATTCAATACAGTTTTTTATTGTTGTTTCGAGTTCTTCTGAAAGATGATTTTCTTTCCAAGGATGTGAAGTATTAAACACATGATTTGCATTATCAATGATTTTAAATTCGCTTTTTGAATTCCATTTTTTTAGACTTTCAGCTTCATCAATCAAAACAGAAGTATCATTATTTCCATGAATTATTAAATGTGGAACCTTTAAGTTTTCAGTCGCATTTTTAATATCTAGCCTTTCTTTATTCTGAACAAAATTTTCATAAAACTGATAATAATGAGGCATATTTTGCTTTGTTCGTCCATTTAAAACATATTTAACACCTTGATTCTTCCATTGTTCTAAATCGCCAATTGTTGCCGTTCTTTTCTCAAAATCACAAACCCCAGCGAACGTAATTACTTTTTTAATCCTAGCGTCTTCATTCGTTTTTAACAAAACGATTCCTCCTCCTCTACTGTGGCCTATTAATGAAATATCACTAAGTTTTACTTCATTTTTAAAACCAGAATGATTGGAAACCCAATTAATTACGGATGCTAAATCATCTAATTCTTTGGTGTAATTATTATTGCCGAAGGCTTCTAAATCTGGAAAATCGATAGGTTGTTCAGGAGTTCCTCCATTGTGTGAAAAATTAAATTTGATAAAGAAAAATCCTGCGTTCGCGAAAACTGCTGCCATTAAATTCCAAGCACCCCAGTCTTTAAACCCTTTATATCCATGACAAAAAATAATGATTCTTTTTGGTTGATTGGTTTCTTTGTAAAAAACATCTGTAACCACTGGTTTGTCGTGTTCTCCTTCGACAATTATATTTTTAATTATTCTCATTCTTTTCCTTAAATAAATAGCTTTATAAAAGTAATAATCGCTACTAATGCTGTTAAAATAGCTAGAATTATATTAATATCTTTTGTTAGCTTTCCTGTTTTTTTCTGAATAATTTTTGCGAATTTTCCATATAAAAAAAGGATATAAAATGTTCCTAACACAGACCCTAATATAAAAAATAAAATAGAAATAAGATTAAAACTAAATAGTTTAAAAATATCTAAAGTTGCTACTATCCCACAAAAAAAAGGAATGGCAAACATGTTTAAAACTGAAAGTGTAATTCCTGTTAAAAAAGGATTGTTGTTTTTTACTTTACTCGTTTCAATTTGAATTTTACCTTTTTTAGATTCTTTATAAAAATAGAACGATAAAAATATAAAAATAACGCCCCCTATCTTTTGTACCGTTTCTAATATTGAAGCATTTTCCGCAATGTATTTTGTTAAAAGAACAGCTATATATACTTGGGGAAAGACGACAAGTGAAACTCCTAAAGCATACATGTTTATCTCTTTCTTTCCGTTTTCTAGACTTATTTTTAAGGCAGTCATATTTAACATACTAGGAGTTATAGAACCTACAAAAGAGAAAAAAAAGCCAAAAAAGAAAAGAGAAAATACTGTCATTCGTAAAAAATTTTATAATGGTAAAGATTCGTTTTTAAAACAAGTTGTACAAAAAAACGCATCAAATAAATTGATGCGCCTTTTAGATTTAAATTTACTAATGAATTTGTTATACCACTCCTTGAGCTAACATTGCATCTGCAACTTTAACAAAACCAGCGATATTTGCACCTTTAATATAATCTATAGAACCATCTTCATTTTCTCCATATTTTACACATGAATCATGAATGTCTTCCATAATATCTTTTAATTTATCATCTACCTCTTTACGAGACCAGCTTAAACGTAACGAATTCTGACTCATTTCTAAACCAGATGTTGCAACACCACCGGCGTTACTTGCTTTTCCTGGAGCAAATAAGATTTTTCCTTTTTGAAATTCGTGAATTGCTTCTGGCGTAGAAGGCATGTTTGCCCCTTCAGAAATACACATACACCCATTTGCAATTAATACTTTTGCTTCGTCACCATTTAACTCATTCTGAGTTGCACATGGCAAAGCAATATCACATTTTACAGACCAAGGTCTTTTTCCAGCAACAAATTTTGCATTTGGATATTTTTCTGTGTATTCACTAATTCTTCCTCTTTTCTCGTTTTTGATGTACATTACGTGTTTCAACTTTTCAGTGTTGATCCCATCTTCATCTAAAATATAACCTCCAGAATCTGATAAAGTTAAAACTACAGCACCTAATTCAATCGCTTTTTCAGCAGCATATTGTGCTACGTTTCCAGAACCAGAAATAACTACTTTTTTACCCTCAAACGAATCTTCTTTACGTAATAACATGTTTTGTGCGAAATATACAGTACCATAACCTGTTGCTTCTGGTCTAATTAAAGATCCTCCCCAAGAAGCACCTTTACCAGTTAAAACTCCAGTAAATGTGTTGTTTAACTTTTTATACATTCCAAACATAAAGCCAATTTCACGTCCTCCAACACCAATATCACCAGCAGGAACATCTGTATTATGACCAATATGTCTAAACAATTCACTCATAAAAGAATGACAAAAACGCATAATTTCATTGTCTGATTTTCCTTTAGGATCAAAATCAGAACCTCCTTTTCCTCCACCCATTGGTAAAGTTGTCAAAGAGTTTTTAAACACTTGTTCAAAAGCTAAAAACTTTAAAATACTTGCATTTACTGATGGATGAAAACGCAAACCTCCTTTATAAGGACCAATTGCAGAGTTCATTTGAATTCTATACCCTCTATTTACTTGAATTTCCCCTTGATCATCTACCCAAGAAACTCTAAAAGAAATTAATCTTTCTGGCTCCACCATTCTTAAAAGAAGGTTTTTACCATGGTAAATTTTATGATTTACGATATAAGGAATTACAGTTTCTGCAACTTCTTGAACAGCTTGTAAGAATTCTGGCTCGTGATTATTTCTTTTTGTAACCATTTCCATAAACTCACTTATTTTTAATTCTGCTTTTTTAACCATGCTTTTTATGAATTTAATAATATTTAAGTAGGACAAATATAGTTAATTTATGAATCCTCAAATAAAAAAAGAATTTTTATTTATTCTTTAAATTCCCTTATTTCAATCGATTTCGGAAGCTCTTATTGTTTTCTTAACTTTAGATGGATAAAACTCTATAAAAAAGACTAAATTTGTCCCTTAATTTTACTCAAAAATGTTAGATAAAGTAAAGGAGCTTATTGGTGATGTACAAGCTTTTAAAGCAACAACGAAAGATGACGTAGAAACATTTAGAATTAAATATTTAGGAAGCAAGGGTTTACTAAAGGATCTGTTTGCAGAATTTAAAAATGTAGATGCAGCATTACGTAAAGATTTTGGTCAAGCGTTAAACAATTTAAAGAAATCTGCTGAAGAAAAAGTAGCCGAATTAAATGATGCGCTTGAAAATGCTGTAGAAGAAAAAGGCATTTATGGAGACTTAACACGACCTTCTGACCCTATTGAGTTAGGTTCACGTCATCCAATTTCATTGGTAAAGAATCAAATTATTGAAGTTTTTAATAGAATTGGTTTTACTGTTTCTGAAGGACCTGAAATTGAAGATGATTGGCACAATTTTACGGCCTTAAATCTACCAGAATATCATCCTGCGAGAGACATGCAAGACACTTTCTTTATTGAGCAAAATCCTGATATTTTACTAAGAACACACACCTCTTCTGTGCAAGTACGTTACATGGAAGAAAATAAGCCTCCTATTAGAACTATTTCTCCGGGAAGAGTTTTTAGAAATGAAGATATTTCTTCAAGAGCGCACTGTATTTTTCATCAAGTGGAAGGTTTGTATATTGACACGGACGTTTCTTTTGCTGATTTAAAACAAACGCTTTTATACTTTACAAAAGAGATGTTTGGGAAGTCTAAAATACGTTTACGCCCTTCCTATTTTCCATTTACAGAACCAAGTGCAGAAGTAGATATTTATTGGGGATTAGAAACCGAAACGGATTATAAGATTACCAAAGGTACGGGTTGGTTAGAAATAATGGGTTGTGGAATGGTCGATCCTAATGTGTTAAAAAATGCAAATATCGATCCAACAAAATATTCTGGTTATGCTTTTGGCATGGGGATAGAGCGTATTGCAATGTTGTTATATCAAATTCCTGATATTAGAATGTTTTATGAGAATGACAAACGTTTTTTAGAGCAATTTAAATCTATAATATAATGAACTATTTCACACAGATTTGGGATGAAAATAGAGATGATGAATATGTAAGTTGGGGAACTTCTACTTGGTATTTTGAAACGAATGACGCAGATGAAGTTTTAAAGCAAATTACTGTTTACAAGAGCGAGAAGGTCTTAAAATATAGTAAAGACAGCCAAGAAGATGAATTTGGTGGTTTATGTGAAGGAGCTTTAACTATTGATGACTGTGATGGTGATGTGATAACGAAAGAAGAGTTTTATGCGCTTTGGTAACTATTAGTTCATGAAAAAAGATATACAAATACCTGAGGTTACAGGTGTAGAAATGGCAGTTGTCTATGAATACAATGATCTTTATAAAACAGATGACTGGAATGTGTACCTTATCAATAATAAAAATGTTTCTTTAGAGATGATTGTGATTGTTTCTCAGGGCTTTTCTGAGACGAAAACAACTTCTTTATTACGTAAAAAATTAGCAGTTTTACCGGCAAATTCTTTTGCTAAAATTGAATTTATCCAACCTGAATTATTCAAATTAAACAACCGTTTCCAAGTTAGCTTTTTTGAAGGAAATACATTGTATGAAAAAACATTTCTATTCAAGGAAAATACGATTAAAGAAGGCGCCTTGCGCACTATTTCTGAAATTAAAAAACGCGGTGTTTTAGCTGATTAGCGAAACGAGCGCCGAATACTTAAAGGTTTATAAAATTTCTTTGCTTTCTCTGCGGTTTAACTTATCGTAAAAAACCAATAATCAAATGCATAATTACAGTAATTGCTCCACCAATTAAAACATAAAGTAATTGCGTTTTTATATGATCACTTGCAGAAGAAATTATGGTTGTATCAGAAATCTATATTAAAAGAGGTAAATAGGATGGTGCTTCTTGAAATAAAATAGTTTATTTATTTTTTAAACCAAGAGAGGTGTGTAAAATTTTTAATATTACGCTTAAGTATTCTCCAACTTGCTGTCGCAGGACTATTCCCTTATTTCTGATTAGAATAAAAACCTAGAAAAGGATAAAAATAAATACGTTCTCAAGGAATCAGTAAAGTGATATTTTGTGCAAAATATTTTAACCAAAAAAAGCCAGAATATATATTCTAGCTTTTTTTGGTGTGGGTTTAAAAAAACTATTTAGTGATAATAATCTTTTGAGTTGTTTTTTTATTTCCTTGTTGAACCGTTAATAAATAAAGGCCTGAAGAAATATTTTGTGTGTTAATTTCCTTAACAAAAATATTATTTTTTGGTTCTTCGAAATATTTTAAAATTTTTCTTCCTCGGAGATCAAACAAACTTATAAATACTTTTTCAGCGTCTGAATTTGTAATTTTAATATTAAAAATGTTTTTAACAGGGTTCGGCCAAAAAGAAACCCCTTGAAGTGTATTGCTATCTATACTTAAAGTCGCCTCTCGTATGCTTACTGTGTTATCTGGCAACCATCCTTTTGCTGCGTTCACTACATCTACTTTAAATTCGTCACTAAAAGCAGCATCCTGTGTGTTAATGTATTTTAGATCACCGCCTCGTAGGTTTTTTTGCACAAATGTATCTCCCACCGATAAAATAGTTCCCTGATATTCTAAAACCCCTTTTTGAGGCAACGTTACTAAAATGTATTTTTGTTCACTAGAAAACTCTCCTGCTGTAGTGGCAAGCATGTTTTCCTCAGTAATTGTATAGCTGGTATTCTTCTCAACAATAATATCTGAAAGCTCCAAAGAGGGTACATTTGTGTTTATTTTCAAATCACAAAAAGTAACGCTAGCACTGTTTATTTGTCCTCCGTCCCCGTTATGTCCATCAAAAAGCACTAACTCCCATACACCAAAAGCATCTTCTCCATAAAAAGGTAGGCTCATATTATTTTCTGGAGCAACAGTTCCTGAAATTGCAGGTGCTGTATCACTGCACGTTAACTCATCCCCAGCGTCATCAATGGTAATGTTTTGAATGTTTTCAACACCATCTCCTGAACAAGGGCTTGT
>JBNMNZ010000058.1:0-7753 GCA_051276605.1 Polaribacter sp.
CGGGCCGCTAAAGCTGCTGGTGCAGTAGAACAATCAGCTAATATACCAGTAGTATTAGGCTCTCCGTCTCCTATTTCTGCACCAGAACCCTCAGCAGGACCATTCCAAGGAACAGTTGGAACACTTGATAAATCTGTACCATAACATCCCCATTCTACTAGGTTTGCATAATCTTGAAGAGCACATACCAGACCGTGGGTATTATTATCTGGATCTACCCAAAATACAATACCACCATCTCGAAGATCTCCAACGGTTGCTGCTGGCTGCGGCTCTAAAGCTGCTATTCTGGCTTCTAAAGCATCAATATACCCTTGTAATGTAGCATCTGAGGTGCTTGAAGCAGTCTCATTTGCATCAACATCGTCTTGAACTGCATCTATATAGGTCTTTACAGATTTCACTGATGGAAACTTCACATCTGACGCTGCATCTGTAACAATATTCGTTGATTTATTTGCCGTATTTTCTTTTAATTCGTCATTTCCTGCTGTTTTTGCATACAATGCATAAGGAACACTCATTAACTGACTTGTACCTATAATGCTATAATTACTGCTTCCACTTGCATCGGTTGCTGTTTTTATAAAAAAAGGGCCCGCACTCCAGTCGATAGCACTAAAATTATCTGAACTCGCTCCAGTACCAATCTCTAAACTTACCAAACCATTTATATTCGTAGTCGCAGTTTGTGTTTCTGTATACACCGCAGATCCTGTGTTCGTGGTTTGTAGAATACTGATCTGTATCCCTACTTCTTGATTCGTTAAAAGGGTATTAGAAGCGTCTCGTAAAACAAGTTGGTAACTCATCTTCTCTGGCGTTTGTGCTAAAATGCTGACTGTAGCTAACAAAAACAACAGTAGAAGCATGTAATTTCTTTTCATAATTATTGATGTTTATTAATTTTAAAGGTTTTTAAGGTTTTATTTTTTTGGCTTACTTTTAGTACATACCCGCCTATAGCTAAATAGTTGTTCTGTATTAATTAAAACGTTGCGCTCTGTCAATGTTCTTTTCGTAAATCTTTTTTGTTTGCCATTTATGTTTAGGGTTCCTGCATCTCCTACAGCTGCATTTTCACATAAACAGGTAACACCATTAGCCGATAATGTTAAATTAGGGGTTTGGCCAGCTACTGAAAGAGAAGTAACTAATAAAATAAATAGCATTTTATTATACATAATTTTACTTTTTAACGCTCAAAAAGATGGGTAGACTTTAGAGCACAACAAATGTTGTAATTATTATTATTTTTCTAATATTTAGAAAAAATTAAACTATTAAAAAGTGGGGAGGGGATTGTAATAATGTACAAAAATAATAAAATTAATAAATAAAAAAAATAATTGACGGGTGATATTTCTCACCCCCCTAGTTAATAGTCTTATAATAAGGAATTTATAAGGTGTATTTTTTTTTTAAATCAAGCTTTTTATTGATGTTTACGTTGTAATAAATGAGTATAATTCACAATACTGATAATAAAATCACTGTTAAAAGTAGCTTTAATTGCACAGTTTAATAAACGATATCGATCCTTAAAGACGATACAAATAGTTATGAGTTGTATTGTTTTACTTCTACATTTTGATTGAATAAATACACTTTTTTGTTCTTCATATTTAAACATTCGAATCTTGTTCTGCGTTTGTTTCCTCTTTTATAGAGGATCTCTTTAAATTCAAAGAAGTTGCCAAAAGGAATCTCAAAAATAAAATTCTTTCCTGTTTCTGCTACATTTCCTTTTAAAACTAAAGATAAGTTTACATCTGCATCTGTACTTGCTTTTGGATTTTTTAAATAGGTAGCTAGAAAAGGTAAAATTTCTGAAGAATAAATTTCTGGGCGTAAAAAAGGCAGCATCATATGCTGAAACACCATTTTCCATTCTTTGCCATGAGGTTGTACTCTTCCGAATTTTTGATGTGTAACATGATGGGCGATTTCATGAACCAACGTTAATAAAAATTGATACTTATTAAGGTTGTTATTAACCGTAATTTGAAACCTACCATCCGGGAGTTTTCTAAAATCACCATGCTTCGTTTGTCTTTGATTTACAATTAATAGATCAAAAGAATGCTCATCAATTAAAAATTGAACAAAAGGAATTGCTTTTAGCGGAATGAAGTTTTTAAAATCTGTGTTCAAAAAATTTAGGGAGTTGTAGATGATACTTGTAAGACTTTACCATTATAAAATTTATTTCCTGTTAAAGAAAAATCATAAATATAATTTGCCATTTCTTCCGCAGAAAGTGGTGCTTTATAATCAGGGAAGGCTTCTGCTAACATTTCTGTTTGCACAGCCCCAAGTGCTAAAACGTTAAATGCAATTTGTTGTTCTTTGTATTCTTCAGCCAACAATTCAGATAATGTTATAACGGCTCCTTTTGCAGATGAATATGCAGCTAATCCCGGAAATTTTATACTACCTTGAATACCTCCCATAGAACTAATCGTTACAACATGACTCCCTTTTTGTAAAAAAGGAATTAGATTCTTAGTCAACTCTGCAACCCCAAAAACATTTACTTTATACACTTCTAAAAAATCATTAGACGTTAAATCTGTAAACGGTTTGTTAATGAGTTTTCCTGCATTATTGATTAAAACATCAACTTTTTTCCAATTATTTTTGATGAAACTTGTTACTTTTTCAACATCAGAATTTTTAGAAATATCAACAGAAATGACAGAGATGTTTTTATGATTTAGTACTGATAAAGGCTTTGTGTTTCTAGAAATTGCTAGAACTTGATGTCCGTTATCAGCAAACATTTTTGCTAATTCAAAACCAATTCCTCTACTAGTACCTGTAATAACAATATTTTTCATTTAAATCTAAAATTTTGAACAAGCAATCTACTTAAATTTTAATAAATTCAGAAATTAAAAATAAAACAAATGAATAAATAACTCTTCTTTTTATTGCATTCACTTTTTTAGATAAAATAGAACAGCAGAAACCGCCTATATTTTATCTAAAAATTTAAATGACACTAAATCAACACAAAAACAATAATCTTTCTTAGCATAGATTAAAATTAATGCGGTTTATTTAAAATAAAAAATCAAATCACTTTATTGTATCTTTCGCATGTTATTTTAATTAAAAAGTATGGAAGAAAATAATCTAAAAGAAGATGCCGTAGGGCAATCTAAAAATGAAGTTAAAAGTGATGCTAAAGGATTATTTTTAAGTATTAAAAAGTATTTAAAAGAACTATTAGATTTTAGAGAAGATACAGATCATGAAGCCACAATAGAGGCTATAAAAGCCGATATCTCTTTTAAAGGAGCAACTGCTTGGATTCTAATTTTCGCGATATTTGTGGCGTCAATAGGATTAAATGCAAACTCAACTGCAGTTGTTATTGGAGCCATGCTAATATCGCCTTTAATGGGACCTATTCTTGGAATAGGAATGTCTTTTGCCTTAAACGATATTGATACTTTTAAAAAATCGTTGACAAACCTTGGCACCATGATTGGGTTAAGTTTATTTGCTTCTTTTATGTTCTTCTACTTTTTTCCTTTAAGTGAAGATACTTCTGAGTTATTAGGGCGTGTTAGCCCAGATATTAGGGATGTGCTAATAGCTTTCTTTGGTGGATTGGCCTTAATGGTTGCAAGAACTAAAAAAGGGACTATTGCTTCTGTAATTTTTGGTGTAGCAATTGCGACGGCTTTAATGCCTCCACTTTGTACTGCTGGTTATGGTTTGGCAAAAGGAAATTTTTCTTACTTTATTGGAGCTATGTATTTATTTACCATCAATACAATTTTTATTGCTTTGGCAGCTTTTATAGTCTTAAAGCTCTTAAGTTTTCCAATGCATAAATATGCAAATGCTGCCAAAAGAAAACGGTATGCAACGATCGCTTCTGTCGTTGGTTTAGCGGTTATGATACCTGCAATATTTACATTTATTAACGTATTTAAAAAAAGTAGAATTAATAGTCAGATTGAGGTTTTTATTAAAACCGAGGTTAAAAACAACCCTTCTTTAACATTGATAGATTATGATCCAAATCTTGAAAGAAAAACATTAAAACTTAATTTCTTTAATGAAATAACAGATGCAACCTATAACGATTTAAGCAATGAAATAAATAGTAATATTTCTTATCATAGTTTAAAAGATTTTAAGTTAGTTATAAAAGGGAGTGATACCAAAAGTTTTGAATTAATTACAACAGCTTATAAAGAAAAACGTGAAGAATTACAAGAGAGTAAAAACATTATTAATGGTTTGCAAAAACAAATTACAGATTTACAAATTACAATTTCTTCTTTAAATCAGAGAATAGAACAAGACGCGTTAAATAAAAATCAAAAAACAATTGCTTTTAGTAGAATTGCTAAAGATGCTAAAATTAGATATGTGGATATAGAAGCCATTGGTTTTGCAAATGTTTTGTCATCAAAAGATTTTATTAAGATCGATACAATTTCTGTTGCAACGATTAAATGGAGTTTAAAACTACCGGACAGTATCCTTAATCTAAAAGAAAAAGAACTAAGAGGTTGGCTTCAAAAAGAAATGGAATTAGACACGCTTTTTATGAAAAGAGAATAATAACAAAAAAGCATCCAATAGGGTGCTTTTTTAAGCTTAAAGTTGTCTCATCCTTAATCCCTTCGATCATAGACAATGACCTAAATGCAGGAAAAAAAGACTAAAACAGAAACTTATTATTTAAAGAATGAAAATAACGGACAAATAAAAAACCAGTATTTCTAAATATTATTTAGAAGTACTGGCTTTAGTGGTGACCCTGACAAGATTCGAACCTGTAACCTTCTGATTCGTAGTCAGATGCGCTATCCAATTGCGCCACAGGGCCTTTAAGCGGCTGCAAATATAATAGCATTTTTTAAATTAGAAAGGCTATTTCTGTTTTTTATGCGTTTATTTTTTCTTTATAATCTTCAATCAATTTTTTTGCTTTTTCAACATCTGTATCTAATACATGTACTTCTACAGAATCCATTTGTTCTCCGAAACCTCCTAATCGGGCAGACTCAAATCTATCTTTTATAAGATAACTAACTTGTTGTAAGTCTAATACGTTTCTTAAACCGGTAACAATAATATTAGATCCAGTAAATAATTTAGTGTGTTCTGTTGTCATAATTTTACATTTTATTCAAGTGATTTCATCGTTACAAAAGCTCTCCATCCAATAATAGCCAATTGAAATTTTGATGCTTTAGAAATATCTAACTGCTTTTTTGTGAAAGAAGGTAAAATAGCTTTATTAATTTTTGCTAAGGTCTTAAAAAATTGTGTGTTCATCTTGGTTTGATTGTTTATCAAATTTAATGAAAAATAAACAACTAAATTGTTTTAGGAAATAGTTATCTATCCAATCTTACTTAGAAGAAAATAGTCGTTATAATTTCAGAAATAGTTTCAATAATTTTTAGAGCAATAATAATCATAGTAAATGGTTTTAAAGTTAGTAAAATAAGGTCAATTGCGCAATTGTATTTTCAATATAGAAGGATACTTGCTATCTACCAACAATTTATATGATAATTATTTAATTTGATTTTACATATGAAACAAATAAGATACATTTTGTTTTAATAATAAACCAATTTACTACAAAAATGTTATAATATATAACATTAATTATTATAAAATAATGAATACTGTTAGCAAGTAAAGGGTGTGTTTTATCATTTTGAGTAAAGTAAAGGAAAAATCATCTTTTAAAACGGTGAAAAAAGGCTTATGATTATTTAGTTTCCTATAAAGTGATAAAAATGTATCTTCGTCAAAAAAATTAAAATAGATGAATTTTTTACTAATAATCGGTGGTTTAATTTTATTGGTTCTTGGTGGAAACTGGCTATTAAAGTCGGCAGTAGCTTTATCATTAAAATTAGATATTCCAAAAATTGTTATTGGAATGACTGTAGTTTCTTTTGCAACTTCTGCTCCAGAACTTATTGTTAGTATAAACGCTGCTTTAAATGGCTCTCCAGATTTAGCCTTGGGTAATGTTATTGGCTCTAATATTGCTAATTTAGGTTTTGTTTTAGGAATTACCCTTTTACTAAGCACTATGGAAGTGCAAAAAAGTTTTTACAAGACAGATTGGCCAATAATGATGGTTGCCTCCGCCCTACTTTACTTTTTTTTAGTGAACGATAAAGTTATTACACAATATGAAGGCATCATCTTATTTTCTTTTTTAATCTTCTTTTTAATATTTGTTTTGCGTTTTCAAAAAAAACCAATTGTTGATGAATTATCTGAAGATGAAGAACCTTTGCCTAAATTTAAAATTGCTTTATTTTTAGTCTTAGGAGGTGTTGGACTATGGGGAGGATCAGAATTATTAATAAAAGGGGCAATAACTTTAGCAAAAGATTTTGGTGTTACAGAGCGTGTTATTGGAGTTACTATCGTTTCTATAGGTACAAGTGTACCAGAATTAGCAGCGTCTATTATTGCAATAATTAAGAAGGAAAAAGCAATTTCACTTGGTAATTTAATAGGATCTAATATTTTTAATATTCTAGCAGTTTTAGGTATTACCTCTATGATAACGCCTATTAATGTTGTCGATGAAAGATTATTGACTAGTGATCTTTTTTGGATGTTAGGGATCTCATTTGTTATTTTACCTTTGGTTTTTTTACCAAAAAGGTATCAATTAAATTGGAAACATGGCAGTCTTTTATTAATCGGTTATTTCGTGTTTATTTATTACACTTTATAAATAAGTAAATCCATCAAATTTGATGGACTTACCCTTATACACTTTTTTCATTTTTAAGCAGTAACATCAATAAAAACAAAATAGCAACCCCTACTAAGGCTGTAATTGTAATGACGTTCCAAGTGAATTCAAAGCCAAATTTATCTAGCATTTGCATTCCTGCATTGTGACTAAAAATATGTGCTAAAGAAAAAGAAATCGAATACAACGCCATATATTCTCCTTGATTTCCTTTTTTAGCTCTTTCTACAGCAAATGCATTTGAAAACGGAAAGGCAATCATTTCTCCTATGGTCATCAAAAACATTCCAAGAATTAAAATACCAATCCAAGAAGTTAAATTCAGCACTACAAAACTCATTGCCACTAAAAACAAGCCAATTGCAATCAATTTAACTTTAGCTTTTTTTGAATCTTCCAACCATTTTATCAATGGCATTTCAAACAAAAAAATAAAAAAACCGTTAAAACCCATTAACAAACCTATTTCTAATTCTGATAAATGATGCGCATCTTTATAATACAAAGGCATTGTAGAAAAGTATTGTAAAAACACAAATCCGAAGATAAACATCGCTACAAAAAACACCCAAAAAGCTTTATCTGAATATACAGAAATAGGATTCTCTACTTTTACTTCATCTTGTATTTTTGCTTTCTTCGGATGTAACACCTGTACTAATAAAACAGCCGCTAAAACACAAGTAACACCATCCATCCAAAACAAACCTTGATACCCAATACCTGTTATAATTAAACCACCAATTGCTGGCCCCGCAGAAAAACCTAAATTAATTGCCAAGCGAATTAGCGTTACGGAACGGGTTTTGTTTTTGGGTTTACTATATGCACTTAAAGCAACAAACATCGCTGGTCTAAAAGCATCCGCCACCAACATTACTAAAAAAATACCGATACAAAAACCTTCAAAAGTAGTAATGTATTGCAATAGCACAAAGAAAATTCCGGTTAACACCAAACTCACAAACATTACTTTATAATAGCCAATTTTAT
>JBNMNZ010000059.1:0-7699 GCA_051276605.1 Polaribacter sp.
AAACCCTAAAAACAAAAATGAGTTTAAATGGGATGTCTCTAAAAATTATGTTAATATAGAAGCATTTAAAAATGTTGATTATATTATTCATTTAGCAGGCGCAGGAATTGCAGATGAACGCTGGAACACTGAACGAAAAAAAATAATTATTGATAGCAGAGTAAAAACAGCTAATTTAATTTTTAAGGCTATCAAAGAGAACAGCATCAGCATAAAAGGGTTCATTTCTGCATCAGGAATTGGATATTATGGAGCTGTTACCACTACAACTATTTTTAAAGAAACAGACACCGTAGGAAATGATTTTTTAGGAGATGTTTGCAAAAAATGGGAAGATGCTGCTCATCAATTTTCAACAGAAAGCATACCTGTAACAATATTAAGAACCGGTATTGTTTTGGCTAAAAAAGGTGGAGCATTAGATAAAATGAAGACGCCGATTATATCTCCTTTAGGTTCAGGCAAACAATATCTTGCTTGGATTCATATTGATGATTTATGCCAAATGTACATCCAATCAATAGAGGCTGATTTAACAGGTATTTATAATGCAGTTGCACCCCAACACCAAACAAGTATAACTTTTTCTAAAACATTAGCAGATAGCATAAAAAAGCCTTATTTAGGAATTGGTGTCCCTGGTTTTATGTTAAAAATTTTATTTGGAGAACTGGCAGTTATTCTTTTAGAAGGAAGTAGAATTTCGACAAAAAAAATCGAAAAGAATGGGTTTTCTTTTCGATTTAAAACACTTAAAAAAGCGTTGTATAATTTATAACTTTTTAGAATGTTGATGTAATATCTAAAGTAACCTCACTCCAGGTTTTAGAAACACCGTCAGCACCTTTATGTAAATCTAAACATACTTTATTTAAAGACGCTAAAGCTGCGGATGCGTTCCAATCATTAACGTTCATAGTAGCTTTCATATTAAAAGCTTTATCAACGATTGTATATGTAAAAGGTACGTTTTTAGAAACTCCATTCATTTTAATCTCTGCAACTCCTTTTGTATCATCAGTTAACAATAACTTCCCTGAAAGTAATTTTGTGTTATCCATAATTCCAAAAAAGAACTTTTTAATTTTGTAATCTCTACTGGTGTCTTTTGTAAATAAACTACTTACAGGTATTGAAAATTCAGTATTATTAATTGCTTCTTTTACACTATTACCTTCACCACCAGAAAGAACATCAACCTTTTTAAACTGACCTCCTACTGCAACTTTCTCTGTAGTTTTGTATGCAAAAAAGGTAATCTCATTTTTTGCATTAGATACCGCAAAAGGGGCTGTAGACTTTTTTGCAACAACTTTATCTTTTTTTGATACTGCTTTACTTTCTTCTTTTGTAGCCTCTGACTTACATGCCGAAAAACTAAACCCAGTTGCTATCAATAAAAACGAAATAATAAATATTTTTTTCATAATGTTTTTTCTTTAAAATTAAATTGTTTTTGCTAGTTTTATGTACTCTTTTTTTGCTTGGTCAGCAGTCATCCCATTTAATTGCATCCAAGCATTAAATTTAAAAGCGCTTCTTACATCTGAACCACTGTTAAAGGAAAACTTATTACCAAAATTTGCTTGCTTGTAATACGCATAAAATTTCAGCATAACATCAGGAGCAACAGCCTTTTTTAACTTAGATATTTTGTCAAAAGAAGCTTTGTACTCTTTATCTAAATCTATATTATATTTCTGCGACAACTTGCACACCTCCCTTAACTTTATCTCCTAGTTTTACATTAACTTTTGTTCCAAGAGGTAAATATAAATCAACTCTAGAACCAAATTTAATAAAACCAGCATCTGATCCTTGTACTACTTTGTCTTCTTCTTTAGCGTAGTTTATAATCCTTTTTGCTAAAGCTCCTGCTATTTGCCTGTATAAGACTTCACCAATCGTTTTATTTTCGATTACTACTGTAGTTCTTTCGTTTTCTGTAGACGATTTGGGATGCCACGCTACTAAAAATTTTCCTGGATGATATTTGCTGTATTTTATAATTCCACTCATAGCATATCTTGTAACATGCACATTTATTGGAGACATAAAAATTGATACTTGTAATCTTTTATCTTTAAAATATTCAGGTTCCTCTACTTCCTCAATAACAACAACTTTACCATCTACTGGTGCTATAATTTGGCCATCATTTAAACTTGTAATTCTTTTAGGGTTCCTAAAAAATTGAAGCACTATAATTACAAAGCCTAAAACTATAACTTGAATCGCTTTTACTAACCAATTTATATCAATAAAATTTTCAACTAATAAAATTGCTGCAATTGCAATAATAAAAGTAATTGAAATAATTTTGTAACCTTCTTTATGAAATCGAATCATCTTTAAATAATAAAATTAATATACAAATATACAAATGGTGCGGCAAATAACAAACTATCTAGTCTATCTAAAATACCTCCATGTCCTGGCATAATGTTTCCGCTATCTTTAACATTTGACTGTCTTTTAAATTTAGATTCAACCAAATCACCGATAGTACCAATTACTGAAACAATAACTCCAATAACCATCCAATGTAACATAGAAAAATCTAAATTAATTTTACTGATAAACATTGCCGTTAAAAGTGAAAAAATCAATCCTCCTAAAAATCCTTCAATTGTTTTTTTAGGTGATACTGATGGAAATAACTTATTTTTTCCAAAATTTTTACCAACTAAAAAGGCAAAAGAATCATTTACCCAAATAATTGATAATATACTTATCATCAAATAGGGGTGAAAACTATTTTCATAAAAAGGAAGTAAGACTAAAAAACATATAGAAAATATTACATATCTAATAGTAACACCTAATTTAACTCTATCATTAGAAAATTTTATTTCTTTTTTTGCGAAAAGTTGATACATTAAGAAAGCGGAAGAAAGTATCGTTATTATTAAAACTAAAAAAATAGCATAACTATCTTGCCTCTTAATCATTAAGAATAGAACAAATGCAAAGAAAATATAAGAAGCGTAATTTTTGAGTTTTATCATTCTAATAAATTCCCAAATAGATAAAAAACCACATAAAGTAATTAATACTATATAAGATTCTTTAGAAAGCAAGATTGCAGAAATAAATATTAAAACAAAAATAATTCCAGAAAAACTCCTTTTTAAAAGGTTGCGCATATTATAAATCTTCTAATAGCAGCAAATATAAGTTTTTTGAGTTACTGTTACCATAGTTTAAAAAATTATCATCATTTTTATTAATAATATAATCCTTTATAGCAGAAATATTTGTTGGTAAGTTTTTCGAGCAATTGGCTTTAATACCCGTTAGAGCTTGACCCGTATCTTTAACTAACTGACTTGTTGTCGCGTACACAATAAAATTATCTGGATATTCTCTTAATTTAATACTCCCTAGTTGATTTGATGAAAATAAAATATCTCCACTATCTGAAATCAAATGCTCACAAGAAGTAAATATTGGAGTCTCTTCTTTGTAGGGTTTTGATGCTCTAGCAGCTTTATTATCTAAAAAAGAAGTCAACTTATTATCTAATAAGCCAACTTCTTTCCAATTATTTTCTATGAGTATTTTCTTATAATTCTCTAGAACTTCTTGCTTTTTAACACAATACAAAAACTTACCACCCTTTTCCATAAAATTGTGGACAAATAAATCATCAAGAGATAATTTAACTTCTTTTTTGTGTATTTCTTTATCCTCTTTAATGGGGATGTTAAAAAGCTTTTTAAAAAAATTCATTTAAAACTATTCTTCAGAAATTTTATCTACTGCAGGTGTTTCTAATTCTTCTTTGACTATCACCTCTTCTTTGACTATGACTTCTTCAGTTTCTACATCAAAAGGTCTTTTACCAAAAATCTCTAGTAAATCATCCTTAAAAATAACTTCTTTTTCTAATAATAGTTCTGCTAATACAGTAAGCTTTTCTCTGTTCTCATCTAAAAGTTCTATTGCTCTTACATATTGAGCTTCAATCATTTTTGAAATTTCTTTATCAATTTTACGACCTGTTTCTTCACTGTAAGGTTTTACAAAAGAATCATTTCCAGAAGAGTCATAATAGGTAATATTACCAACCTCTTCATTTAAACCATAAACGGTAACCATAGCTCTCGCTTGTTTGGTTACTTTCTCTAAATCACTTAAAGCACCTGTAGAAATCTTATTAAAAATAATTTTCTCTGCAGCTCTTCCTCCCAATGTAGCACACATTTCATCTAACATTTGCTCCGTTTGAACAATCAGTCTTTCCGCTGGTAAATACCAAGCAGCACCTAAAGATTGGCCTCTTGGTACAATCGTAACTTTTACCAAAGGTGCAGCATGTTCTAACATCCAACTTACAGTTGCATGACCTGCTTCATGGAATGCAATTACTTCCTTTTCTTTTGGAGTAATTACTTTATTTTTCTTTTCTAAACCACCAACAATTCTATCTACAGCATCTAAGAAATCTTGATGATGAATTGCTTTTTTACCTTTTCTAGCAGCAATTAAAGCAGATTCATTACACATATTTGCAATATCTGCACCAGAGAAACCAGGAGTTTGTTGTGCTAAAAATTCAATTTTAACATCATTTGCTAACTTTAAAGGTTTTATATGAACTTCGAAAATTTCTCTACGCTCATTAATATTCGGTAAATCTACATAGATCTGTCTGTCGAAACGACCTGCTCTCATTAAAGCACTATCTAAAACATCGGCTCTATTGGTTGCAGCAATTACAATTACATTTGTATCTGTACCAAAACCATCCATTTCTGTTAATAACTGATTTAACGTATTTTCACGTTCATCATTTCCACCAGTCATATTACTTTTTCCACGAGATCTACCAATCGCATCAATTTCATCAATAAAAATAATTGAAGGTGATTTTTGTGCTGCTTGTTTAAACAAATCACGAACTCTTGAAGCTCCTACTCCAACAAACATTTCTACAAAATCAGAACCTGATAAAGAGAAGAAAGGTACACCTGCTTCACCTGCAACAGCTTTTGCTAACAAGGTTTTACCTGTTCCGGGAGGTCCTACTAATAAAGCTCCCTTCGGAATTTTACCTCCTAAAGAAGTATATTTTTCTGGATGTTTTAAGAAATCAACAATCTCTTGAACTTCTTCTTTTGCACCCTCTAAACCTGCAACGTTTTCAAACGTAGTTTTTACCTTCGTATCATTATCAAATAATTTAGCTTTCGATTTTCCAATACTAAAAATTTGACCTCCACCACCAGAGCCACCTCCACCACCAGACATTCTTTTCATAAAGAACAACCAAACAGCTATTAAAATTATAAATGGTAAAAAACTAAAGAAAGCATCTAAGATGCTCGTTTTTTCTTTATTGTCTATATCTACAACTAAATCTTTTTCTTCTTTAAGAGAAGCTACATTTTCTTCAAAAGTTCTTAAATCTCCAAAGTTATATTCATAAACTGGTGAACCTGGCCTATAAAAACTTGAAGATGTCTGCTTTAAATGTGTCTCTTTTTTTAATGCCTCTGTCGTTAAATAAATTTGAGCTACATCTCTATTTACAACAACAATTTCTTTAATGTCATTATTATTTAGGATTTCTTCAAATTTATTTTTAGAGATGCTTTTAGAAGCTAAATCTCCATTATTAAAAAATTGTACTACTAATATTACTATAAAAACTGCACCATAAATCCAATATGAATTAAACTTAAATTTAGGAATATTAGATTTTTTATCTTTATTTGAATCACTCATGTTTTATAAATAAATAGGTTTAAACTGGGTTTATTTCGGTAATTTTTGCATCACCCCAAAGGCTCTCAATATCATAAAAGTCTCTTATATGTTTTTGAAAAACATGAACGACAACATTTACATAATCCATTAAAATCCATTCAGAATTACCCTGCCCTTCTATATGCCAAGGTTTATCTTTTAATTCTTTACTAACTACTTTTTGAACAGAACCAGAAATTGCATTTACCTGTGTATTCGAATTACCCGAACAGATTATAAAATAATCACAAACTGTATTTTCTATCTCTCTTAAGTCAAGTAATTGGATGTTTTCTCCTTTAACATCATCTATACCTTTAATAATGACAGTGATTAAATCATCTGTACTTACTTGCTTTTTTGTCATTAATCTATTTTCTATTTTAACGCAAAGTTATTATTTTTTTGCGAGATTTTTATGTAATATTGAACTTGTTTATACTTTATTTAACACTTGAAAATAATCAAACTTAATGCCATTGACTCTACAAATTCTTTTTTAAAAGAATTAGCAAAAAATAGCACCTTAGAAAACTGTACTATTGTAGTCGCAAAAGAGCAAAAAAAAGGGCGTGGTCAACAAGAAAGTAACTGGGTTTCAGAACCACTTAAAAACCTGACTATCAGCGCTTATTTTTCTGATATAGATTTAGAAATCAGCAACCAAAGATATTTAAATTTCGCAATTAGCTTAGCCATTTTCGATGTGCTTTCTAATCATAAAACGAAAGACCTCTCTATAAAATGGCCAAACGACATTTTGTCAGCAAATAAAAAAATAGGAGGTATTCTAATAGAAAATACTGTTAAAGGCAGAAAAATCAACAATTCTATCATCGGAATTGGATTAAATGTGAATCAAGAAAAATTTCCAGATTCACTGAAAAATGTAACTTCATTAAAAAAAATTACAAATAAAGAATTTGATTTAGAGGTTCTTTTAGTTGAAATTATTGAAAAAATAGAAGAAAGATTAAAGATGCTTTCGTTAAAAAAATACTCAAATTTAGAAACTGACTATCTAAATGCCTTATACAAAAAAAACATCCCTACTATGTTTAAAGATAGTAATGATGTTTTATTTATGGGAAAAATTATTGGAATTTCTTCTTTAGGATATCTTCAAATTGAGCTGGAAGACGAAATCATAAAAGAATTCGGAATTAAAGAAGTTTCCTTAGCTTAATCCCTCTAAATTATCCGTTAAGGTTTCTATAAAACTGGTTAATGGTTTTTTAACCATCATTGCCATCATCATATTAAATTTACCTTTAAAGTCTAATTGAACTTCAGAAGAGGTGTCGTCAATTTCTTGAATATCAGCGATCAATTCAAAATCTAGCTTACTACTTGCAGCTCCTAAAGTAACATTAGAATACTCCGTTTTCTCTTTTAAAACCAATCTAATTTCTGGCATACCTTTTAAACCGAAAATAAAAGAATCTTCATCAACTTCAAACTTTTGAATAGATGCTGGCATTAACTGCTCAAAGTTTTTTAAATCAGTTAAAAAATGAAATGTTTCTTTTTGAGACTTATTAACAAGTACTTTATTTCCACTAATATTCATATGTTTTTATTTATATATTCCACTCACTAGGGTTTGCTCTCCACTCTTGCAATGTAAACAATTCTTTTTCAGAAATATAATTACTATCTAAAGCTTGCTCTAATAAATTATCGTAATTACTTAAAGTTGTTAAACTTACGTTTTTTTCTTTAAAGTTTTCAGTTGCAATCTCAAATCCGTAAGAAAAGATGGCAACCATTCCTTTTACGACTGCTCCTGCTTCCTTTAAAGCTTCAACTGCATTTAAACTACTTTTACCTGTACTAATTAAATCTTCAATAACAACCACATTCTGACCACTTTCTAAATGCCCTTCAATTTGATTTTTTCTACCATGATTTTTTGGTTCTGGTCTAACATACACAAATGGCACGCCTA
>JBNMNZ010000060.1:0-7588 GCA_051276605.1 Polaribacter sp.
AATTATTTAATTAAATAAAAAATGTGGATTTCAAAGGTAACAAATAATAACTCTTTCTCATAAAATTTAAGTATCTAATATCTAAGCGTAAAGTTTAGATTTAAAATTGAGGTCATAAATTTGATTATTCTAAGCAATAAAAAAAAGACTGCCTTTTCAGCCGTTTGTATTATTATATTCTTGAGCAGCATTAACAGATATTCCTGAGTAAATAAGAATTACATTGTCAGCATTATTAGGGTCTCTATCAGTCTCTTTTAGGATATCCCAAACATCTGTGTCGGAACTCGTATAATAAAACTCAGTATGATTATCTATAATTTGATTTAAAGCAGACTTAAGATTTTCATCAGATAAATTTTTTGCAGAATCATAATATCCATTGGGGATTTGAGCAGAAATTACTGTGAAATAAAATAAATATATTACGAGTAAATAGTTTGATTTTAAAGTCATACAACAGCACTTATTAGGAAAGTTAACCTTTGCTATGTTAAATATAAATAAGCAAGGGAGAAAGTATTTAATGTACCGTAAATATAAATAAATTGATTAACAACTGAACTTATAACAAAGTGAGGTTAACTGTTTTTATTTATACCGCTAGATTATACCCTATTAAGTCTGAAATTGTATTATATCAAATATTTAACCCATAATAATCGCTAATAGTTTTAAATAAATTAAATTTAAACTTTACAAAAAAAACTATGTCATTTTAATCAGCTAATAACCAATGATAAAATTCTTTAGAAAAATACGATACGACCTTATGGAAAAAAACAAAACAGGAAATTACTTGAAATATGCTATTGGAGAAATAATACTTGTGATGATAGGTATTCTCTTAGCATTGCAAATCAATAATTGGAATGAAAAACGCTTACAAAACCAATCTTTAAAAAACATTTATACAATCATTGCTGAGGATTTAAAAAATGATATTGCAGACATTAATGTGATATTAAAAAATAAAAAAGAAATAGAACCTGTCTTCAATAAAATATTGGATGGCTTAATGATAAAGGAAAACTATAATAACTGCGATGGATGTCAATGGCTCATAATTGGAGGTCCTGACTTAACAATAGAAAAAAGAGGCTATAATCTCTTAAACAATTTTGACACTTCTAAAATTAAAGCAGACAGTTTAACTATTAAAATTGTTCAATTTTACACCAAACAATTAACTAACCTTAATGTTGACAATAATTTAAGGTTAAGCGATATTGCGAAAAATATTAATGATTGGCAGGACAACTATGAGTGGTATTCAGATTATATTACTGATAGGAATATTGATGGATTTATAGAATATGCGATTAATAATCATGACTATGTAAATAGAACCGCAAATTACTACATGCTTAATTATACGATTTATATCCCAAAACTCGAAGCCTTTAATTCTGAAGCGCAAGACATTTTAAAACAATTGGAAGAAAAAATAAAAAAATAAAAAAACTACATAGAACACCGTGTATAATTAATTGCTTGGTTTTTGCTTACTTGGAAAATCCTACGGATTTTATATCTACCTTATTCTAAACTGTTAAATTATATCAATCTATCTCATTCAAGTTTTATTAGAGATAATAATTGAACTTATCTGCAATGGAAGATTAACTTTAGATTGTCTTTGTATACAAACTCATTATACCCTACTACATTTGAAATGTTCTGTAGTCTAATTTACTATTCAATAATATATGAATGTCTCAAAGTTTTCTTTAGCTTGGTTATGTCGTTATTATTATTATTATATTTGACTTATAAATAAATTTAATTATGAAGAAACTTTTATTTTTATTATCATTTTCAATTTTATTTCAAAGTTGTTATAGTTACAAATCAATAGATTATAATAATATAGAAACCGAAAAAAAACAAAAATTTGAGATTAAAGGGGCTGAAGGAACTTATAGTGAAGGACGCTTAGTCTCTAAAAATGAAAAAACAATAGTCATAGAAAATAAAGGACAAACTCAAACAATTTCTAAAGAAGAAATTTACGATATTAAAGTTAGAGAATTTTCATTCTTAAAAGCTGCTGGATTAGCTGTTTTAATACCTTTTGCAGTAATTTTTGGACTTTCTAAAATTATGTTTTTCTAATTCTGTTTAGTGGTGTTATTTAGGTCTATTAAAACTTGCATATAATGGTTTATTGTTTTGTGAGTTATACCACATCACTTCCTAATAACTAAACCATAGGCATATCCTCTTACTTCAATTCATTACTTACTAAACTATTTTTAAAACAAATCATTAGTGATTTTATTTGATTAATCAATCTTTTTTCAAATTGATAACAATCTTTTTCAATTTATTAATCTTTTTTAATTTATAATCTTGTTATGTGAGTTAATTAATAATTAATTTATATTAATTCCTACTTCATAAACTTTAATTAATTAAATTTGAAATATTGGTAAATATCTTTAACTAGTCTTAACAAACCAATAAATCAAATTAGTTAGTTTTATGAGTCACATTGTACCTTATTTGTACCTTATTTTTTCAAACTCTACATACCAAAGGATTTTTACTTTCTGTATCGGAAAATGATAGTTCAAGATTTAGTTGGTAATTTTTCCGTGATTGGAAGCAATCAGGATGAAAATGAGAATTCATATAAAGGTATTCTTTCTTTAACTTTGGATAATAACGAAAGAATCCTTGCAAAATGGATTATTAGTCAAAATCAAGAACAATTTGGGAGAGGTTTTTTTAAGAACAATATCTTAGTCATCAACTTTAATTATAAAGGTCTTGAAAACAAAATTTACAAAGGAGTTGTAGTCTACAAATGCTTAAACAAAGATATTTTAGAAGGTTTTTGGTCTGAAGATTTTGGAAATCCTGAATTTTTAGGAATAGAAAATTGTTTTAGAATAAATGATGATTTTCTAAATTAGATCAACAAAAGCGTTAACTAATACATTTACTTTTCAATAATTCGTCTATTGAAAAAACATCATTTAAAACATTTCTCTTAGATCTAGATGATAACGAATTATAATCTTGTTTTTTTTCTTGAAAATTTGTAAGGTATTCTTCTAAAACTTCTAAATATTCTAATGTACTTGATTTTAAGTAAACAATAAAATCAAATTCTGATTCACTTAATAATAGTCTAGCACCAGCCTTTAAAGCGTACTTTAATCCCTTATCTTGTTTAATATCTAATATCTGAATATTATTTTGAGACTCAAATTTAAGGTTCTTTAATATGTTTAAAGTATTATCCTTACTCGCATTATTAACAAAACAAACTTTATTTGTACTAATACTTAATAAATTTTGTTTATCAAAATTCGCAATTTCTTTCTCAAAATTTGAAAATATAATAATTACTCCTGAATTCATCTGAATTGTATTTTTAATATTTATTAATATAAAATTGATCTTTATTTTTTATTTGTATACCCGTAATTATTCATAATCCTATAATATTAGTAATTACAAGCCTGTCAGATATTTTCTCTCCAAAATATCTACGATTGAGTTTGTAAACAAATTCATTTAGATAAAATTTCATAGCGTTTTATCGCTAATTGACGTTGTATTTCTTTTAAAGAAAAACCTTTCTTTGTAGCAGTCAGTAAAACATCGTTTTATACCAAATCATAAATTTGACCTCTACATTATAGTCCTTCTTCGCAAAAAAAAGTTGACCTTTTACATTGTTTACATTCATAATTCCATTGACTTTTTATCCAATAATGTTCAGTATCAGAACACCTTTTACTGATAATTTATATTTAATCAAGTTTTACTCTAAATGAGTGTGACAAGATTTTCCGCTATCAAATTCTGTTGTAAAACTAAAAATATTTGTCTATTTTTTTCTTAAACATAATTAATCATTAACAGTCTTTATGGATACATAAATATTTTATTTATAAACTATTTTTTTCCTATAAGTCCAAACTATTTGAACCAATTGATAAACTATTTTTATAGAATCTTTCATCGATAATTTAGACCCCTCTACATGAATCCATCTTTTTAATGGTTGTTCACAAAGTATTTCTTTTGCTTTTTCTAGTCCAAAATTAACGGTCATTCTTTTAAAAATTTCTATGTCAAAAATCCATTTGGTTACAAACTTCTTTTTAAAAGCAATATCAATAACATCTTTACTGAAAATTTTAGCACCACATTGTGTGTCATTAAAATCCATTTTCAAAATCCTTCTAATAATAAAATTAATAATTAAACTAATAATATTCCTGTCCGATGATTTAGTAATCTTTGCTCCCATTCTGCTTATCCTAGAACCACTAACTATCTTATAGTCGGAGTTTTCTATTGTAGAAACCAAATCATCAAAATCTGATAAACCTGTTGACAAATCTGCATCTAAAAATCCAATATAATCAAGATCATCTTGTGTAGCCATATACAACATCCCTAATCTTACAGCTTCTGCTTTTCCTTCATTTTTCTCACAATCATAAATCGTAATAAAATCTTCTCGCCCTTTTCTTAAATTGTTTAATACTTCTAAAGTATTGTCATTACTACCATCATTTACAAAACACAAGTGATATCCAGAGTTCTTAATAATAAAATCTGTAAACTCTTTACTTAAAAGTCTTTTTTCTTCGTCATAACAAGGTATTACAAGACCGACACATCTTTGCTGAATTAATACTTTCTTATAATATTTATTCATATTTATAGAATCTGGAACTCCAATTAACCGCTTTGTCCTAGAACAAACTTCTTGTAAACTCAAAGGCTTCTTCATGTAATCATTTGCTCCTAAATCGAATGCCTCTGAAATAATGTCATCATCAGTATTACCAGATAAAACCATTATAGGAATATCAGATTTTCTTTTTTCCCTAATATATTTAATAATCTCAATACCAGATATTTCTTGCATATTAATATCGACAATCACTAAATCAGGTTGAAAAGAATCAAATAGTTCTATTCCTTTTGAAGCAGAAGTTTCTGTGATTATTTCATAGCCTAATTCCTTTAATCGAATTTCTATAGGAATTAAAACTAATTTTTGATCATCAATCGCTAATATTTTCATTTTAATAATTTATTTCCCATAAGGATACCATAAAAGTAATATTATATACGCTTAATATTTAATTGAAACCCTCTAAAGGAAGCTTTATTAAGATGAACGGAAGTTTACTAAAGCTAAAGAAAATTCTGCAGCACCATTTAAAATATTTATATTTACATTATTATAAGGTTATATTTACATTATATAAGGAATAACTCTATTAATGAAAGAAAAATATAATAAATACTTAATAATTGCAATACTACTAGCTGTCTTATTTCATGGTACTACTATTTTCTTTACACTTGAGGATACTTATGATGCCTTAATTCATTTATTTTTTGCAGATCATTACGCAGCCAACTGGTTTGAACCTTGGAATTATAAGTGGTACACAGGTTTTACTGTACAAAGTTATCCTCCTTTAGTTCATCAATCTATAGCTATTTTATCTTTAATTGGCGGTTTAAAGTTTGGACTTTATACAGTTGCAATTATAAGTGTAGTACTCTTTATAACTGGTATTTATAGATATTCTTTATTAATAACATCTAATAGCACTGTTGCAGGTTACGCTTCTATTTTAGCCGTTTTTTCTTCATCCTTTGTAGAAACTTTGCATATTTTTGGTCAGTTGCCAAGTATTATTGGTATTTCTTTATTAATGCATGCTTTACCTGAAATTTATTTATGGCTTAAAACTGGTAAATACAAATTCTTTTTTACGTCTCTTTCATTAATTGCGGTTACCGTTACATCTCATCATGTTACCACTATTTTTGGAATGTTATTTTTTATTTTTCCCTTAATAGGAACTGTAATTATTGATGTTGCCAGAGAAGAAGTAGCCTCGTATAAAGAAGTTACTTTTTCATTATTTATAAAAACTTTTTTTAAACAATTAAAACGTAACCTAACTTTTGGCCTTTCTACATTACTTCTTATTATATTTTGTATTTTACCTTATTGGTTAAATTCAAAAAAGAACCCCATAACTCAAGTTCCTATTCCACATGGGTCTAGAGACAATTTTATAGAAGTAGCTTCTTCCGGCTTAGTCTTTTTCACAATTCCATGGGGACTCTTATTATTTATTTTACCTTATATCTTTTACAGATATTTCAGTAAAAGATATTTATTTTTTGGTTTATCTTTTATAATGTTAGTTATTTTAGGAACTGGAGGTACAACACCAATACCTAAAATGATTTTAGGAGAAACTGCATTTAATATTTTAACACTAGATCGATTTACACTTTGGGCTACAATAATGTCTTTCCCTATTTTTGGAGAATTTATTTACCGATTTGTTGAAGGAGATTTAAGAACTTTAATACAAGAAAGATTTGGTGCAGTTTATCATAGATTATTAGGTGGCATTTTGGCCACTTTATATATAGGTATGTTAATCTTTACTATGAGCTTAAATTATTTTAAGCCATCTCAGCCTCAAAAAATAGAAATGTTGCCTATTGTAAATTTTTTGAGTCAAGATTCGCATGATCAATGGAGATATTTAACCTTAGGTTTTGGAGACCAAATGGCTTGGTTAGCTGCACAAACAAATGCAATGACTGTAGATGGTAATTATCATTCTGCTAGGCGCTTACCAGAATTAACAACAAGACCTATAGAACGTTTAGAAAATTCTAAGTTTAAAGGGGTTGCTGGTATTGGATCTTTGCAGCAGTTTTTAACAACCCCAGAAAAATACAACCTAAAATATATCTTTTCTAATGACAAATTTTATGATCCAGTTTTATTTTTCTGTGGATGGCAGCGTTTATCTCAATTAGAAAACGGCATTATGGTTTGGGAAAAATTAAACGTCCCTCCCCTATCCTCAATTTTACCAAAAGAAGATGTAGCTACTTGGTTAAAAATAATTTGGGGAATAATTCCTTTTTTAACGCTACTTATTGCCTTTATTTTAAACATACAATCTTTATTTATTAAAGGTCTAAAAACAAAAGCAGTTACTAAACCTGCATACTTTAAATTTAAAAATGATTACACTAATTTCTCTAGAGCTGTTTTAAAAGCTTTTCATATTTGGGCTGTAATATTAATTTTTATAATAACATATGCTTGTTATATGTTTTATATTAAAAATAATACACAAAGATCTCCAGAAAACGTAGTTGAAGCATATTATGATGCCATAGATTTTAAAGAATTTAATAAAAGTTTTACATACATTGACCCAAACAGTAAAATTACTCGTTCTCAATATTTATTAGAAATATCGTTAACAGATGGGCTTTTAAGTTCTTATTCAAAATTAGATGCTATTTCTGTAAAAACGACAAAAAAAACGGATAGTTTAGCTACTCTAAAAGTAGAGACAAAATGGATTACTCCTCTTGAAAAATTATCAAAAACAGATTTTAAGACGGCTGTCAAAAGAAAAGGAAAATGGTTTTTAAAGCCAAAAAGAAAATCTGTAGATTTACCACCAGATCTGTTATATTCTACAAATACTACAGGTTATTTTAATCAAGGTAGAAGAAGAGTTACAACAGAACAAACACATCATGAAGATGTTTTAAAGCAACC
>JBNMNZ010000061.1:0-7454 GCA_051276605.1 Polaribacter sp.
TTTGAAAAGAATAGAATTCCGTACAGACTTATAATGTTTGAAGGTGGCGACCACGGAATTTCTGAACATAAAGAAGAAGTTAATGAACAAGTTCTAAAATGGTTTGATAAATATTTAAAGAACGATGAAACATTGCCGAATATGGAATATCACGGAAGGTAAAAACGGTGTACAACACTGTATATAATTTATTGCTAGTTCTAGCCTACTTACGAAAATCCTCGCGGATTTTCTTGGTTTGTGTTTTATTTACTAACTTCATTGCTTAAACCACGCAACTTTCCTTACACAAGCACGTTGTACATAATTTTTGAGCTTACGAAAACCAATAGAAAAATAAACATATGAAAAAACTATTCTTTTTAATTCTTTGCTTGATTTTAAGCAAAACATACTCACAAGAAATATCTGAGAAAAAAATTATAACTGAAGTAAATGAAGTAACTGTATTTATTAAAGATGCTCAAATTACACGAAAAAAATCAGTTGAATTAAAACAAGGCGCAACTATATTAAAATTCATTAATTTATCACCTTTTATTGATGCTAAAAGTATTCAAGTTAAAGCAAATGGAAATATAACAGTATTATCGGTCAACCATCAACAAAATTATATTGACAAACTTGACAAACAACAAGAATTGTTAGACTTTGAATTGAAATTTCGAGAAATTGAGGACAAAATAAAACTTGAAAAAACTTATTTAGATATTTTAAAAGAAGAATTAGCTTTTTTACAAGAAAATAGAAATATTGGTGGAAAAAACCAAGAATTGAGTGTGACAAACCTAAAGGATGCATCTAATTTTTATAGCACAAAATTGACTTCTTTAAAACTTAAAGAAATTGAGAGATATAAACGTTTAGATGTGTTAAACAAATCAAAAATTGATTTAGACAATCAAATTAAAACAATAACTAGTAAAAGGGATTTTCCTAATGGAGAAATACTTATCAAAATTGATTCGAAAAATAATACAAAAGCAGATTTTGAACTGTCATATTTAGTAGGTAATTCTGGTTGGTTTCCAACATATGATATAAGAGCAAAAAATGTAAATGAACCAATAGAAATTATTTATAAAGCAAATATTAAACAAGACACCAAAATTGATTGGAACAATGTAAAATTAAATTTATCATCTGCAAATCCAAATATTTCTGGAGTTGCGCCAGAATTGAAAACTTACTTTTTAAATTACAATACATTACCTCCTACTTATAATCTTACTTCAAATCAAATTAAGGGGAAAGTCGTGGATGAAGAACAATTACCAATTCCTGGAGTTAATGTTATTGTAAAAGGTACAACTATTGGTGCCAGTTCAGACTTTGATGGAAATTATTCAATTACAATACCAAATAATTCAAGCCAACTAGAATTTTCATTTATTGGTTATGAAAGTCAGACATTACCAATAACAAGCTCTAATTTAAATGTTTACTTAAAAGAAGATAGTCAGTCATTAGATGAAGTTGTTGTCGTTGGTTATGGAAGTAGAAAAAGAAAATCAGTCAGTGAAGTTTTAGAAGGGAAAGTTGCAGGTTTGCAAATAAGAGGAGCTAGTAGTTATCAAATTCCCTCTGAACAAGTTGTAAAACAGACAACCGTTGATTTTGAAATTGAAATTCCCTATTCTATAAAATCTGATAATAAAAGTTATTCTGTCGATATGGTAAATTACAATTTACCAGCAGAATATAAGTACTTCTGTGTTCCAAAAATAGATAAAGATGCATTCTTGATTGCAAACATCTCCGACTGGGAAAAATATAATTTACTTGAGGGAGAAGCAAATATTTTTTTCGAGGACACTTATGTGGGGAAAACATTATTAGATATTAGGTATGCAACTGACACATTACAGATTTCACTTGGTAGAGATAAAAATATTTCAGTAAAAAGAGAAAAAGTAAAAACCTTTACAACAAAGCAATTTATTGGAAGTAAAAAAGAGGAGTCAAGAGTTTGGACTATAAATGTAAAGAATAATAAAAATCAAAAAATAAATATGCTGATTTTTGACCAAGTTCCAGTCTCAACACTTGAAGAAATTAAAGTAGATATTTTTGAACTTTCTGGAGCAAAACATAATATCGAAACAGGAGAAATTAAATGGGGGATTTCAATTGAGCCTAATGAGAATAAGAAATTTGAATTAAAATATTCAATTAAATATCCTAAGAATCGAAATTTGATTATAGAATAAAAACTATGTACAACACCGTGTATGAAAAATTGCTACATTTAGCTTAATCAAAAGTTGTTGCTTTTTTGCAAACTTCTGAATTTCCGCTGGAAATTCCTCGTTCACAAAATCGCAACTTTCAATACAAAACAACGTTGGCATTTATTGATGAGCTAGTTTGCTGATTATGGAATTAAAAGAAGAAGAAGATCTAACTGAATTATTTATCTAAATTAAAAAGCCTCAATTAAGAGGCTCTTTAAAAATCAAATTAAAAGAAGACTAATCCATTACTTCACAAAGTCAGTAATAATTTTTTTAATCTCTTTGTTTTTTGTTGTTGATTCTAAATCAAATAAGTATTGATATAACCTTTTATCATCTACTTTATGATTTAGTTCTAAATCTTGGTTTTTAGCAAATATATTATCCCAATTATTACGAACCAATTGCCACATAGCCTGGTTCTCTTTCCACCAATCTTGGGCAGATGTACATTTAGAATCGTCAACTTTCACATAGGTGTTTAACCCTTTTTCTTGTGCTAAAACAAAATCGGCATCGCCATCTTTGCGAATAACTTTGTCGTTGTCTTGGTCGTGAATCCAACCCTCTTTTGTTATTTCGTGTCGATTAGTTCTAATGGTAACATCATAATCTTGTCTTTTGGTATATTCTCGTCTTGGTAATGGTGCATCTGTGGTGTTTTCCCAATAACTTTTTCCATCTACGTGAACCCAAGTTGAAGAGCCTTCATAACGTGGACTATCATCTACTTGATATACCTTCTGTGTCCATTGTTTAGCAACTTTTATTTTAGTTTTTTGAAGAAAATTCCATTTATTATTAGCATCAAACATATAAAAATCTGTGTTCTCAAAAAGCCAATCTTGTCGCCAATGTTTAATAATATTTGGTTCAGTCGGTTTACCTACAATAAGTAAATGTTGCATCACAATTTTATCATCTTTATCTTCTACTAATTGCACCCATTCTAAACCTTTATCGTGCTTTACTTTTGATGTTTGATAAATAGAATCTTTTGAGTAACTAAAAGTTTCTGCAAAATTAAAACCCACCTCATAACATCCACACATATCTTTTATGGCTTTCTGGTCTTTTTCTTTTTTGTTTTGTGCATTTACACTAAAAGTAAATACAGCAGTAAGTACTACAAACGTTAATTTTTTCATTATTAAATTAATTTAAAATTTTATTATTTTTATTTAGATTAAATATAAATAGTTTATATATTTGCAGCAAATATAATATTATTTAGAATAAGTCCAAATAAAAATGTGCAAAAAATTAGAGCCTGTATCGAAAAATAATTATGGAGAAATTTATTACTGTAATGATTGTAATGTTCATCACGTACTATTTAATAATTTCCACTTTATCTTGAATAAAAAACAAATTAACGCATTAAGAAAATGTATCATTAGTATAGACATAACTTACTGGGAAACGCAATTTAAATACACGACTATAAAGCGAAAAATTCCTATTCCAACTTGCCAAGAAAACTTAATACTTATATTTAATAAACACGAGTTTGATGCTTTTAAAAGTTTATTCTCTAAGCAATCAAATACATCTAAAGTTTTAACTGCTGATGATATTGAATATAACTTTATTCTTAATTAAAGTTATGCAGAACCAATATAGATTATCAATACTTTGTCTTGCTTTATTTTTTAGCCAATTAGTCATTTCGCAACAGGAAAAGAATGTTTTAAAAGATTCTGCAAAAGTTGAAATATTAGAAGAAGTTATTATATCTGCTACACGCACCAAAAGACAATTATCATCCTTACCATTGCCTGTACAATTAGTATCAAAGAAAGAAATACAAGCGGTTAATTCAATTCGATTATCAGATATATTAAACGAACAAACAGGCTTAATTACGGTTCCAGATTTTGGTGGTGGAGAAGGCATACAATTACAAGGTTTAGACAGTCAATACACTTTGATTTTAATTGATGGTGTGCCACTTGTTGGACGAAGCGCAGGGACTTTAGACTTAAGCCGAGTGAGTGTTGGAAACATTAAGCAGATTGAAATTATTAAAGGTGCATCATCAAGTTTATACGGAAATGAGGCTTTAGGTGGAGTAATAAATATCATAACCGAAAATCCTGAAAATGGAATTAAAGGCGATGTAAATTATAGAGGCGGTTCGTTTGGTACTCATGATGCAAGTACTAATATTAATTATAAAAAGAAAAAGTTAGGTGTCAATGCTTTTGTAAATAGATTTAGTAGTAATGGTTATGATTTAGTAGAAACTGATGCAGTAAATACAGTAGAACCTTTTAGTAATTATACGTTGAATAGTAAAATTACGTATGAATTTTCTGAAAGTACCAAACTATTACTTTCAGTGCGTTTTTACCATCAAAGCCAAGACAACGTCGCTTCTGAAACCCTAAAAGGCGAAAGTGAAATTAATGAGTCGAACACACTTTTAAAAATAGACCATAGTTTTAATGAAAAATGGAGCAGTTCTTTAGAACTTTATGCCACGCAATACAAAGCCGAAGAATTTTTAAATGACAATTTTGGCGATTCATTTTCTCAGAGTGATTTTGACCAACTATTTATAAGACCTGAATTTAGAACTACTTATAAATTGAATGACAATAATGCCTTTATTGGTGGTATTGGATTAACACACGAACGCTTAAAAAGAACAAATTTTTTTGGAACACCCGATTTTAATTCGCCATACATCTATGCGCAATATGATGGCAATATTACAAATAAACTAAACGTTATTTTAGGTGCACGTTTTGACGACCATAGCGCATACCAATCGCAGCTTAGTCCAAAAGGTGCTCTAAGATATAAATTGAACAATAAAATTGCTTTAAAAGGTTCAGTAGGTTATGGCTTTAAAACACCTGATTTTAGACAGTTGTATTTCGATTTTACCAATGCAACAGTTGGCTATACTGTTTTAGGATATAACGCAGTTTCTAAACGTATTCCGCAGTTAGATGCAGATGGGCAATTATTGAGTATTGAAGTACCCATTAGTAATTTTAACGATGGGCTAAAGCCTGAAAGTTCTATTGGCTATAATTTTGGAATAGACCTAAAACCCTTATCAACCCTTAAAATAAATCTAAACCTCTTTAGAAACAATATTAAAAACTTAATTGATACACGAGTTATTGCACGAAAAACCAACGGACAAAATGTATTTAGTTATTATAATGTAAATGAAGTTTATACGCAAGGACTTGAATTTAATGCGAATTATAAACTCAATGAAAATTTAACAATTTCAGGAGGTTATCAATTATTATATGCTAAAGACATAGAGGCAGAACAGGATTTTGAAGATGGACAAGTTTTTGCTCGAATTAGACCAAGTTCGCCATCGTTTAGACTTCAAAAAGATGATTATTTTGGTTTGTTTAATCGTTCACGTCATATGGCAAACTTCAAAATATTTTATACCATTCCAAAATGGAACTTAGACACCAATTTAAGAACGACTTACCGAAGTAAATACGGACTTTTTGATACAAACGGAAACACCTATTTAGATAAATATGATGATTTTGTTGATGGTTACACCATTTGGGATTTCGCCATCAATAAAACCATTTACAAAGATTACAAATTGGGTTTTGGAATGGATAATATATTCAATTTTAACGACCCACAAAACATCAGCAATATTGCTGGACGAATCATATATGGAACAATAAATATTAATTTTTAACTATAAATAATAATAATAATAACAAATGAGAACAATTAAAACAATTCAATTAGTAGTATTAACAATGATATGTATCGGATTTACATCTTGTAGCAATGACGATGATTCAATGCCTTTATTAGTAGTAGAATCTGAACAAGTAATTAACCTACACGCGCCACAAACGACAGATTTCACAACAAATCCACCAACAACAGCAGGAGATTTTGTGAAATTCGATTTTTCAACAGGAACAATCACAACAAGTGAAACAGATTGGGATATCGCGTTTAGAGGTACGACAATTTTAGTAAATGGTGGAGCAACATCAGGAATTGCAGAAGAACCAACACGAACAGGCAATGCAGGAGCATATATTGAAAATAGTACATTTGCGAATGTAACTGCTGTAACAGAAACTTCTTTTACACAAGATAGTACAACAGGATTTGCAATTCCGTCAGGTAGTGGAAATGGATGGTATACCTATGCTGGACCACCAACACATTTAATAAACCCAACAGCAGGTAAAGTTTTAGTATTTAGAACAGCAGATAATAAATATGCTAAAGTTGAGATTTTAAACTACTATAAAGATAACGATAGTTCAAATCCTGATAATTCAAGATATTTTACATTTAATTATGTATATCAACCAAACGATGGTGCAACAACATTTGAATAATGAAGAAATCAATTAATATAGTATTTATCATATTCCGTATATTTTTAGGCGGATTTATGATATATGGAGGCATACAAAAATTCTCAAAACCAAGTCCAACACCTATTGAAGTTGTTGAAAAGGCTAACAAATTTAAATCGCCTGAAAAAGAAAACACTTTACAAAAAGTATTGTACATAAATGGAGCAAAACAAACTGGTTATTTTTGGCAAGTTTTAGGTGTTTGTGAATTACTTTTTGGCTTATTATTAATCCTTCAAGGAACAGGTTTTATAGGAGCATTATTTTTGCTACCAATAACACTACACATCTTCTTATTTCATCTGTTTTTAGAACCTGATGATATAAAAGAACTGATACAAACTAGTGCTTTATTTGGAATCAACATAGCACTTGTTTTAAAGGAAAGAGAAAAATGGAAACATTTCCTTTGGATTAAACCTATATAAAACGGAATGCCGCACTTGTTGTGGCATTTTTTTGGTCTTGTTTTAATCGAAATAAAATAGAATAAAATAAACAGAAAAACAACGAAATGCCAACACCGTATAAAAAAATTGCTAAATTAGTGCTTAATTAAAGGCAGTTGCATTTTTGCCAACTTCTGAATTTCCTTCGGAAGTTACTCGCTGACAAAACCGCAACTTTTCTTATACATACACGTTGTAGTGCATTTGAAATCATCATCAATCAATGAAAAAATATTTACCACTAATTCTGATTTTATCTATTATTAAACTAATAATTCAATGGTTTGGAAATCGGAATTATGGCTTCCATCGTGATGAATTACTTCATTTATCAGTAAGTGAACATTTTGATTGGGGATTTATGGAGTTCCCTCCTTTTATTGCTCTTCTCGGAA
>JBNMNZ010000062.1:0-7451 GCA_051276605.1 Polaribacter sp.
CAATAATTATTGTGGTTTTGTAATCTAATTTAATTTTTAAACGGTTATCGTGATCCATTTTTTTTATTTTGTCGATATTAATTTTTTTGATGCGTTTCCATTCGCTTTTTTTTTGCAAGTTGTCTACGAAACTTGCTTGGGTGGTCTTGGCTGCTTATACAACGGCACCATAGAACAAGCTTCGCCATACATAATACTTTTGGCAACAGGGCGTAAAAGCCGGGTAATTTCTACAAAAGCAGCCACAGGAACTGGCAAATCTCCGCATCCTTTGATAACGACGCGCGCATCTTTGTATGTGTTGATTGGTAGTTTGTTAAGGAGCTCCTGATACAAAACGGTTTCAAGTGTTTCTAAATCACCAAACACCATTTTTTTTGCAAAAGGTGTTAAGTGTGTTGCCAATAGCATGTATGCCCAAGTCGGAACAATGGCGTCTTCAGAACAAATAAGTGCAACATACTTGTCTTGGTATGCACTCCAGTCTTCATTCTTAACAAATTCCCTAAAGTCTTTTTCTTTCAATATTAAACCTTCATATAAAAGTGCTTTAATATCAAAAAGTACCCGCACTCCTTGAGGATAAAACGTTTCAAGATTAATGTTAACGATGCCGCTTTTTGCTACTTTATTAATAACTTTATCTTCCATTTTTATAAATGCTAATTAAATTTATAACTTTTACCCGTCATTTATATTTCCTGAATAGGGTTTAATGTTTTTTTTTTTGGCTGATGTAACAGTGCTATTTTCTAAAAAATAAAGAACCCGTTTTTTTTTAATTTAAAAGAATTTATCAGCAATCTACGAGGTGGATTTTACGCCAAACGATGTGCATTTTTTTTATGGGTAGTTGATGGTTTTAAAAAGCACACTGCTTACGTTGTTAAATGCAAGGTGGCTTTCTTCGCAAATAACTCTTCTTCACTTTCGCGCCAGTTATCGTCATCTACACAGCAGTCTACAGGGCAAACGGCAGCGCATTGGGGTTCATCGTGAAAGCCAACACATTCGGTACACTTGTCTGCTACGATGTAATAAACTTCGTCAGATATCGGCTCTTGTAATTCATTTGCATCGGTAGTCAATCCACTTTTAGAGGTAAATGTTCCTTCGAGTGATGTTCCGTCAGAAAAACGCCATTCATCGGCTCCTTCGTAAATCGCATTATTTGGGCATTCTGGTTCACAAGCACCGCAGTTAATGCATTCATCTGTAATTATAATCGCCATTTTTTTGTTTTTAATTTGTTAGTAATGTACTGAAACGGCAGTGCTTCTAAAAAAATTAAAATGATTGCTATTTTATACGCCAAATGATTCTCCACAGCCACAAGTACTGTTTGCATTTGGATTTATAAATACAAATCCTTTTCCGTTTAAGCCGCCTTCATAATCAAGCTCGGTGCCTATCAAATAGAGAAAGCTCTTTTTGTCAACAGCAATTTTTATTCCTTTGTCTTCAAAAATATTATCGGTTTCTGAAACAATGTTATCGAACACCAACTTATAGGTAAGACCTGAACAGCCTCCACCATCAACCCCAACACGTATAAAGGTTCCTTCTGGGCTTTTTTCGTCTGATATTAAATCTAACGCATGTTGTTTTGCATTTTCTGAAACTGTAATCATTCTATTTTTTATTAATTATTATAGTAACTCTTTGTTTTCTGTCGGTATGCCTTTAAATAAATTTTGAAAAGTTTCTGTAGCCTCTTCTTCTCCATTGGATAAATCGCCAAGCGTGATTTTATCTAACAAATTGTCTATTGCAGACTGAACAATGGTCCAAAGTGAACGAATAGAGCAATCGACAGAGTTACTACATACTTTCATAGTACCTGCGTGATTCACGCAAAATTCTTGATCAAATAAACGACCACTGAGCGCTTTTAAAATATCATTTACAGTAATTGTATCCGCAGGTCTAGCAAGTACATATCCTCCAACATGTCCTTTGGTGCTATTTACCAATCCTCCGATGCGAAGTATCCGAGTTAATTTAGAAACATTAGGCTGTGATAGTCCCTCCAATTCACTTAGTTGAGGTATACTTAAGCCTAAGTTACCATTACATTTTGCAATTCGGACCAATATTCTTAAACCATACTCGTCTTGTGCAGTTATTTTCATTGCTTAAAAGTTTTAGTACTAAATGCTATGGGCTTTAAATAAAGTTGTTCAGCAAATGTATGGATTATTTATCAATACATACTAAAAAGTATATATTAATTTATACTAAAAGATATATATTGATATATGTTGAGAGGTATTCAAATGTTAAACAAGAAAACTCAAAACATTAAAGATTATTTACAGGGATATAAACTTATTTTAAAGAGTATTAAAATAAATATTTGGAGTTTTTAAAATGGGCTAAAATAAAAATTAGTAAAAAAAAATCTCCAATAAATTTAAAAAAGTAATCAAATTGCACAATCAAATACTCACAGATTTCTATTTAAAAACCGTCGCTCCCGCAAGTTTTCAACTAGTGGTGGAAAGCGTAAGAAAACAAACAAACTAGAAAAATATTTTAAGAAATTAAGGTGGTTTTGTATTTTATCTGCCGCATTACGAAACTAATAAATTTAGTATGATGAGTTCTAGAAGAAGAAAAAAAACATTTGTGATTTTAAAATAGAATACTGCCGTTAATTGATTTTTTTGTAAAAAAAAAGTTTATATTAAACATAGATCCTATCTTTAAAACTTATAAAAAAAACACAAACTGTATCCAACACCCTATATAATTTATTATTAGTGCAAGCCTACTTTCGAAAATCCTTGCGGATTTTCTATTTGGTTTTTATTTGCTAAATTAGTTGCTTAAAAATGCAACAAATCATATAAAATCACTTTGTTGTACATTAAAAAAACCTAGAAATTGAAAGAAAAATTGAGAACGTTATTAGTCGTAATTTGTTTAACAACAATATTTAGTCATGAAACAAAGAGTCAAACTCTGTCTCAACAAAAATCATATATAAATCCAATTATTCAAGGTGGATATCCTGACCCGTCAATCTGTAAAGTTGGTGATACATTTTATATTGTAAATTCTTCTTTCGAATATTTTCCAGGTTTGCCTATTCATAAAAGTAAAGACCTTATAAACTGGGAATTAATTGGTTATGGATTGCACAGGGCCGAACAATGTTCTAATGAAGTGAATCTAGTTGATGTACAATCTGATGGTGGTATTCATGCACCAACAATAAGATACAATAATGGTACATTTTACATCATAACGACAAATGTCTATTATAATGAAGACAAAAAAACTACTGATTTTGTAAACTTCATTATAACCTCTGTGAAGCCTGAAGGTCCTTGGTCAGAACCTCATGTATTAGAAGGTGCACCTGGAATCGATCCTGATATATTTTTTGATGACGATGGTAAAATTTGGTATTTAGGAACGCATTCACCCGAAAATCCAAACTTTGAAGGAGAAGGTGAAATTTGGTTACAAGAAATTGATATTGAAAACTGGAAATTAACTGGAGAAATACATTATTTATGGCGAGGTGCCTGTGGTGGAGTTTGGGTAGAGGGACCTCACTTATATAAAAGAGATAATCATTACTATTTGATGGTTGCTGAAGGAGGTACTAGTTTTAATCATGCGGTAATGATTGCTGTAAGTGATTCTATAACAGGTCCATTTATATCAAACGATAGAAACCCTATTCTCTCAACGAGACACCTTTCATATGATAATTGGGTTCATAGCACAGGTCATGCAGATTTAATCGAACTTAATGATGGACGATGGTATATGGTTGCTTTAGGAATTAGAGGGGATGAAGATAGAGGTTCCAATATGGGACGCGAAACACATCTGATTCCAGTACAATGGGAAAAAGAACCGTTTTGGTGGAAAGAAAAAAAATACGAATGGCCTGTTGTTGCGCCACAAACCGGGAAAGTAGAACGTTCCAGTCCTGTTCCTTTTAAAAGTACAAAACAAAAAAGAAACTTATCCTTTATTGATAATTTTGATAGCTATAATTTAAACCTTGCTTGGAACTTTCGAAGGGTTCCTTTGCCAAATATTTTATCTTTAAGTGCTAGAAAAGGCTATTTAAGATTGTATGCTAATGCAAATACTATTATGGAGCGTGGTAGAGCAAGTTTAATGGGGTTTAGGCAAACTGAAAGTAATTTCGAATACCAGGCAAGAATGAGTTTTAATTCCAAATCCAATAATACGGAAGCTGGCATATGTCTCTTTCAAAAGGATAATAACTATATTACACTCACAGTTTTTAAAGGAAAAAATGAAAACAATCTTCAATTAAAACTAGCTGAGCCAAATACTGAGCCCCTTATACTTAAAAAACAAGCGATTCCTAACTACATTGAAGAAATAATATTTAAGGTTAAATCAGAAAATTACGGATATTCATTTTACTACGCTATAGATGGTGGTGAATTCAAACTTTTAGAGAGTACTAAATCCAATCTTATATTGAGTAAAAAATACACAGGAGCTTATTTGGGAATTTATGCCACGAGTAATGGAGTAAACTCAAAAGATTATGCTGATTTTGATTGGGTGAGCTATAAGGGATTTGAAATAATACAAAAATAACGTACCACAACATTTTATAAGCACAATGCGGTCTAAAGTGCTATATTTAAACGAACTAAATATTAACAAACGTGAAGCGAAACTGAAACTGAGGTACTTCTAATTCTATACGATGCTTATACTTGATCGTTGTGCTTGATTATGAAAAAAAAACTTCCATTCAATAACTTAACGCAACAAATCTAAATTAATAGATTTGTATTATGTACCTAAAAAAACTTGTCAACTTACCCTTAAAGAAAGAGTCCAAATTCAGACACTTTTAAAGGAAAATAAAACTGAAAGGTATTTTAAATATGCTATCGGAGAAATTATCCTTGTGGTAATCGGAATCATAATTACATTAAAAATATTTTTTTTTTTTATAACTGTAAGGTTCTATTTTTTTGTCGACTACTAAATCCATAATTTTCCTTAGAACCTAAAAAACAGCGGTAAAAATAAATGAATTTTTTTAAAATTACAGCATTATTTGCTATTACATTAACTTTCATGAATTGCGATAATTTTTTTGAATATAGCGTTTATGAAGCAAGTGTAAAAACTGAACAAAAAAATACAACAGCTAAAAATTTAAAATTATTAGAAAAAATTAAACTGGAATCTCAAGATTTTAAATTTGCTTTTATTACGGATTCTCACTATTTCTACGATAATTTCAGAAAAGTAATTGAAGATATCAACAAGAATGATGAAATCTTATTTGTTATTGTTGGAGGAGATATGACAGAACAAGCAGTTTTAAAAGAATATGAGCTTTTTTATAGTATTATGGAAAATCTTGATAAACCTTATCTCACCGTAATTGGAAATCACGACCATAAATCGAACGGAGCTGACATTTATAAAAAGATGTTTGGAGATTATAATTACTCTTTTGAATTTAATAATAACAAATTTGTTCTTTTTGATGACACATTTTGGGAACGTGAAGGAGAGCCAGATTTTAATTGGTTGTCAAATGAATTAAATAATCATTCAGATTATAAGCAAGTATTTACAATTGCTCACATTCCGCCTTATGATGACCAATTCACAAGTGCCTTGCGACAAAAATATATTGATATTATGGAAACTAATAATGTAAAACTATCCATACATGGTCACAGACATAAATTTATTTATGATAAAAGCCCTTCTGTAAGTTATTTAACAGGGCCTACACTTAAAGATGCTGCCTACTGCTTAGTAGATGTGAAAAGTGATTCTTTTGAGGTAACATTAATAGAACTATAGATTGAAATGAAAAAAATATTTATTATAAAATTTACAATTTTATTTTTTGCAAACTCTTTTGCACAAAAGGATATTTTTATGGATGCTATTAACGATGTAACAAAATCAATAAAAATAGAAAATCAAAAGCATTGGTCTGTTCCAGATTATGTGAAAACACAATTTGCTGGAAATATTGGATTAATTTCCGTTGGTGCCGGTTACCAGTTGTTTAACAAAGTTTTGTACACGGAGTTGTTATATGGTTTTGTACCAAAATCAGTATCAAAAACAGATGAAATACATTTAATTACAATTAAGAATACATTTCCTATTTTTAGAAAAGAAATTGGGAAGAACTTTACAATTTCTCCAATTGCAGGTTTTGCAATAACTTATGATATAGGTACAAATTCATTTACCACGCTTCCTAGTTTTTATCCAAAAGGATATTATGTTCCAAATGCTTTTCATTTTACATTTTTTGGTGGCGCTATGGTCCATAAAGATTTTAAGGATTCAAAAATGATAAAAGGAGCTGATTTTTATTTGGAGGTAGGCACTGTAGATACCTATTTATGGTATGTAATTACATCAGAAGAAGTTAGTATTAGTGATGTTTTTAGTACAAGTATTGGTATTAATTTTTATTTCTAGAAAATAAAATATTGTTTATTACTAATAACTAAAAAGTCTTGCTTATAAACTATAAGCAAGACTTTTTAATTTGATATGAAAAAGAGATCAAACTTAATTATGGATAACAAGAATTAGTTTTTAGGATATTTCTCACGAATCTTATCTAAAGATAAATTATGAATGCTACCAACATGAGAATGTTGTTTTCCTAAATCTGGTTTGTACGTTCCAGCTTGCACTTCACTACCGATTTTCTGATAGGCTTCTCTAAAAGGCATGCCTTCAACAACTAGGTTATTGATGCTGTCAACTGTAAATAAGTATTGATACTTTTCATCATTTAAATCGATATCTTTTACAATTACTTGTTGAATAGAATAATTAAAGATGTCTAAAATATCTTTTACATCCTCGAAAGCATTGATCATATTTTCTTTTAATAATTGAAAATCTCTATGATACCCCGTTGGTAAATTATTAGTAATTAGCAACATTTCGGTATGTAATGCCTGAATTTTATTACATTTTCCACGAATCAATTCAAAAACATCAGGATTTTTCTTGTGTGGCATAATACTGCTACCAGTCGTTAATTCATCAGGAAATGAAATAAAATTAAAATTCTGACTCATATACAAACAAACATCCATTGCAAAACGAGACATTGTATTGCACAATCCGCCCAAAGCTGAAGCAATTGATCGCTCACTCTTTCCTCTACTTAACTGTGCCGCAACAACATTGTATTTTAACGTAGCAAAGTCTAATTCTTTCGTTGTTAATTCTCGATCGATAGGGAAGGAGCTTCCATAACCAGCAGCAGAACCTAAAGGGTTTTGGTCTACAACTTTAGCAACTGCATCTAACATATATACGTCGTCAATGAGTAATTCTGCATATGCAGAAAACCACAGCCCAAATGAAGACGGCATGGCTACTTGTAAATGCGTATAACCGGGTAGTAAACTTTCTTTATGGGTTTCGGCAAGCTTTAAAAGAGT
>JBNMNZ010000063.1:0-7450 GCA_051276605.1 Polaribacter sp.
TATTAAATTAACATTTTAAATTACAAGCGTTTATTTGTCCATTTTACAAGAACGATATTGCTACCTTTGCAAAAATTTTATTTAATGTCAAAAACGTTTTCAGAGTTAGGTATTCATGCAGAATTGGAAGAGAATTTAGCAAAATTACAAATTTCTGTTCCTACAGATGTTCAAGAAAAAACGATTCCTTTAATTCTAAATAAAAAGGAAGATGTTGTGGTCTTAGCAAAAACAGGAACAGGAAAAACAGCTGCTTTTGGATTGCCTTTATTACAATTGATAGATTTAGAAAGCACTCAAGTACAAGCATTAATATTAGCACCAACAAGAGAATTAGGTCATCAAATATATAATAACTTAGTCTCTTTTGTAGGAGAGGATAAAAAAGCAACAATAGCCTCTATATGTGGTGGTATTCCTATTAAACCTCAAATAGAACGTTTAAAAGAAACGATTCATATCGTTGTTGCAACTCCTGGTCGTTTGGTCGATTTAGTAGAACGTGGTGCTATTGATATAAAAAACATAAACTATTTTATATTAGATGAAGCAGATGAAATGGTAAGTGCCTTAAAAGAAGAGGTAGATACTATTATTAAAGAGATTCCGAAAACGAGAAGAACCTTTTTATTTACGGCTACAATGCCAGGGACTATTAAACAATTGGTGCAAAATTATATGTCGAAACATGTTTTGCATGTAGAAACAGATATGGCAACTTTAGGGCATCAAGGTATAGACCATCAATATGTGGTGGTAGAACCGATTGAAAAACTAAATGTATTACTTCATTTCTTGTCATCTAAAGAAGGAGAACGTGGTATTATCTTTTGTAAAACCAAAGCAGCAGTTAATAAATTAGCAAAAAACTTAGCCATTAATAAGTTCTCTTCTGGAGCCTTGCACGGTAGTTTAACCCAAGGGATTAGAGACCGTATTATGGGACAATTTAGAGAAGGTCATATCGATATTTTAGTAGCGACAGATTTAGCTGCCCGCGGAATAGATGTAAAAGAAATATCTTATGTGGTAAATTATCATTTACCAGATAGATATGACACGTATGTGCATAGAAGCGGACGTACTGCAAGAGCAGGAGCAACCGGGCTCTCTTTAAGCATTATACAAAAAGAAGAATTGGAAGAGATTCCTGAATTTGAAGAAGATTTAGGGTTGGTTTTTAAAGAATATAAAAAGGCAGACGCACAAAGTATTGAAGAAAACAATGGTTTGTTATGGGCTAAGAAAATATTTAAAATTAAACCAAATCGTTCAGTATCTGAAGACTTTAAAGCTCAGATAAAAACAATATTTCATCATTTAACAAAAGAAGAACTTGTTGATAAAATACTTGCAAATTACTTAGCGCAAACTGCTACTGCAAATACAAAACCTGAAGTATCTAAAAAGAAGAAAAAGAAATAAGTATGGCAAATATTATAAAAACGCAAAAGGATATTCTAGAAAAGTTACAGATAGAAGCTTTGAACCCTATGCAAATTGAGGCTGTTTCAGTAATTGAAAAGAATGCGAATACCATCTTATTATCACCAACAGGAACAGGTAAAACATTGGCTTTTTCTTTGCCTTTGTTAAAATCATTAGATCCTGAATGTAAAGACGTACAAGCCTTAATATTGGTGCCATCTAGAGAATTGGCTATACAAATAGAACAAGTTATTCGTTCTATGGGTTCTGGATATAAAGTTAACGCGGTTTATGGCGGTAGACCAATGTCTAAAGATAAAATTGAATTAAAACATATTCCTGCTATTTTAATTGGAACACCAGGTAGAATATCTGATCATTTCGCGAATGATCGTTTTTCTAAAGACCACATAAAAACCTTAATTTTAGACGAGTTTGACAAGTCTTTGGAAGTAGGTTTTGAGTACGAAATGCGTAATATTATCAATCAATTGTCTACTGTAGATAAACGCATCTTAACTTCTGCTACTCAGGGAGTTGAAATTCCGGATTTCGTACAATTAGAGGAACCAAGAATTATCAATTACTTAAAAGGAAAAAGAACGTCTCAACTAGCTTTTAAAACAGTGGTTTCTCCTAATAAAAATAAAATGAGAACCTTGGTAGACTTAGCACAGCATATTGGTAATGAGCCTGGTATTGTTTTTTGTAATTTAAAAGACACCATTACACAATTAAGTGCTTTTTTAGACCAACACAAAGTTAGTCATGCTTGTTTCTCTGGAGGAATGGAACAGAAAGATAGAGAACGTGCTTTAATTAAATTTAGAAACGGAACTTGTCAATTATTAATTGCCACAGATTTAGCCGCAAGAGGAATTGATATTCCAGAAATGAAATTTATTATTCATTACGAATTGCCAAAACACGAAGAAGAGTTTATCCATAGAAATGGACGAACTGCAAGAGTAAATGAAAAAGGTACTGCTTATATTTTAAAATGGGAAAACGAACGTTTGCCAGATTTCATAAAACCGAGTAAAGGGATAAATATCTCTAAGAAAGCTGAACATGTGCCACAATATTGGGAAACTTTATTTATTTCTGGGGGACGAAAAGATAAAATATCTAAAGGTGATATTGCAGGATTATTTTTTAAACAAGGAGGTATTTCAAAAGACCAATTAGGTGCTATTGAGTTGAAGCCAGATTGTGCTTTTGTAGCAATTCCTTTAGCACTTGCTGATGATTTGGTAGAAAAGCTAAACAATACGCGATTAAAAAAGAAAAAAGTAAGAGTTACCGTATTATAATTTATATGAGTAAAAAAGGCAATAATCTGGAGATTGCAGCGTGCATAAACACATTGCAGCAATTATTAGAAGATACCAATCAACTTTTTGATATTCCTGAAGAACAAAGAGTTGCACTGTTTAAAGCAGCTGGTGAATTAACGAGACCGAATCGTGCTGAATTTGAGCGTAGAAGAAAAGACGCAAAAAAAGCAGCGAAACGTAAAATGATTGCGAAAGATACACACGCAAGAAAAACAACTGGTATTCGTTCTGCTCGTGAAGCTGCACTATTTGTAGCACCCAAATTACTTGCAGCAGCAGCAATTAATGAAGATACTTTAGAATTAGAATCTCCTAGAAACTGTTATGTGTGTAAAACAGTATATACGAAACTACATCACTTTTATGATACGATGTGTAAAGATTGTGGCGATTTAAATTATGCAAAACGTTTTCAAACAACAGATTTAAAAGACCAAGTTGCCGTAATTACAGGTTCTCGATTAAAAATCGGATATCATATTACCTTAATGTTATTGCGATCTGGGGCAACGGTTGTCGCTACCACTCGTTTTCCTGTAGATTCTGCGATTCGCTTTTCTAAAGAAGAAGATTATAAAGAATGGAGTAATCGTTTACATATTCATGGACTCGATTTAAGACACATACCAAGTGTAGAAATTTTTTGTAATTATATAGAACAAAAATACGATCGATTAGATATTTTAATCAATAACGCAGCACAAACAGTAAGGCGACCTTCAGGTTTTTATTTCCATTTAATGGAAAATGAAAAGTTATCCGTAGATCAGCTTCCTAGATTGGCACAAACCTTATTAAAGGATCATAATAGCTGTTTAGATGAATTAGCAAACTTAAGTGTGTCTACTTCAAGAACGAGTAAAAACAATGTATTACCAGTTACTTGGCATGGTCCAGAACCAGGAATTGGATTGCGTAATTCTGCAGAATTATCTCAAATTCCATATAGTTTTGACAATTCTTTGCAAACTGCTGAAGTGTTTCCTGAAGGCGAATTAGATGCAGATTTACAGCAAGTAGATTTAAGGAAAACCAATAGTTGGCGTTTAAAATTAGGTGAAATTGAAACGACAGAAATGGTAGAAGTACAGTTGGTAAATGCAGTAGCTCCTTTTGTATTGTGTAATCGCTTGTCTAATTTAATGATGAAAGAAAACACAGGTAAAAAGCATATTATCAATGTTACAGCCATGGAAGGGAAGTTTCATCGATTTAAGAAAGTAGATAGACATCCACATACTAATATGGCAAAAGCAGCTTTAAATATGTTAACGCATACTTCGGCATCCACTTTTGCGAAATCTGGTATTTATATGAATGCCGTAGATACAGGTTGGGTAACAGATGAAGATCCTGCTGAATTATCAAAAAAGAAAGTAGCTGTTCATGATTTTCAACCTCCGTTAGATATTGTAGATGGTGCCGCAAGAGTTATGGATCCGTTAATTAACGGAATTAACACGGGTAAACATTGGTGTGGTAAATTCTTGAAAGATTATTTTCCTATTGACTGGTAAACGAAAAATAAACTTAATATATTTCTTCTAATAAATACCATAAATACCTTAATATTAGGTGGTTTTATTAATATTTTTTAATAAACAGAATCATTTAATTTAAATATTAAAATAAAATAAGGCAATAAATATGTTGCATATCACAAAAATAATATCATATTTGCAGCTAATTAGTAAAATAAATTTAATTACACTATTATGAGTAAAGGAACAGTAAAGTTTTTCAATGAATCTAAAGGATTTGGATTTATCACTGAAGAAGGAGTAGAGAAAGATCATTTTGTACACATTTCAGGTTTAATCGACGAAATCAATGAAGGTGACAATGTTGAATTTGACTTACAAGAAGGAAACAAAGGATTAAATGCAGTTAACGTAAAAGTTATCTAAAAAATATACTTCAAGTTTTACAAAAGCCCATCAAATAATTGATGGGCTTTTTTTTTGCACCTATTTTTAACAGACCTATTTAATTTAATAGTAATACGCGGTTATATGTAAAATGATAACTTAAAAACATCAAAGAAACCTATAGTATCGAATTTAAAAACAAATAGTTAGAGAATCAATGCCTCTAAACTCTAATACCACAATAGTATTTATGAAAAAATAATTCTTAATTTTTAAATTATTATCTATTTTTGTAGTTAAAAAAATACGCACGCTAACTGATTAAGAAAAGGAAAACTATTTTCATTAAAAATATCTTTTGAAACAAACTGAAGTATACTTTTAGTTTTGGATAAAAGTGAATATTTATTTAAAGCTTCTTAGAAAACTTTTTTTTTAAAAAAAAAAGACTGCAGAGCACCTCAATGTTCGTTTAATAAATGATAAAACAAATTTGATAGCTAATAGAATATTGCAATAAGATTATTTTTTATAAATTCGTAGAAGTTCAACAGCATTAAAAAAATAAATTCATGAATCTAATCGACTATGTAATTATTGTATTAAAAGTAATTATCGGTATCAGTATTTTAAATGTATGGTTAATTCAGTCAAAAAAACCTACAAAATGGAGAGGTGGTAATGCTGAAAATATTATGGAAGAATTTAAAGTATACGGTTTATCAAAGCCCTTTTGCTATTTTATAGGTTTTTTAAAAGTAAGTTTAGCTTTACTATTGTTAGCTTCGATACAATTTGAGGACTTAGCTTTATTTGGAAGTTTAGGATTAACTATCTTATTGTTTGGGTCAATTATTATGCATATTAAAGTAAAAGACAAGTTATATAAATCATTTCCTGCCTTTCTATTTATTGTAATGAACCTAGTTATTGTATATGCATCTATTTAAAAGTACTTATAAAAGGTTATCACTGCAATAAATAAATTTAAAACCGCAAAAGTAAAAGCAGGTGAAGATTTAATAAAACTATCTTTAATTTTTATTCTCACTATTAACCCAGAAAGCATTAATAAGCACAATCCTATGGAAGCTAATAACAGCAATATTGGATTAAAGTAAAGACCAATTAACAAACCTATTGCCCCTATTAATTGTAGAAACCCGGTTAGTTTTCTATACGCAGGTAACTCATAGCGCTTAAATTCTAAAATAATAAATTTTGAATAAAAGCAATTAATACCAAAATAAATAAACGCCAAACTTGAGATCCAAACTAATACTGTAAGTAAATCCAATTATTTTTATTTAAAGTTAAAGAATTATTTTTTAGTTACTTATAATTTTGAATCGATAAAACTTGAGTTACTTGGCAACTCAAAAATTTCTAGATTAAAATAAGGAACTGCAGCAATGATATGATCGAATATATCTGCCATAATATATTCGTAATTTTTCCAGCGTTTATCGCTACTAAAAGCATAAATTTCTAAAGGAATTCCATGTGATCCAGGTGCTAGCTGTCGCACCATAATCATCATCTCTTTGTTAATACCCGAATGATTTTCAATATAGGTTTCAATATACTTTCTAAACACCCCAATATTTGTTAAATTTCTTCCATTTAAGAGTAATTCTTTGTTGATCTTATTACTCATATTATAAGCTTCAATATCAGCTTGACGAGTTTCTAAGTATGCGGAAATTGAATGAATATTTTTCAGTGTATCTAATGCATCTTTTGATAAATAACAGATACTATCTAACTTAATATTTAGAGCTCTTTTTATACGTCTTCCGTCAGAGTCTTCCATTCCTCTCCAGTTCTTAAACGAATCTGAAATCAAAGCATAAGTTGGAATTGTTGTAATGGTTTTATCAAAGTTTTGAACTTTTACAGTAGATAGGTTAATCTCTGTAACATCACCATCAGCACCATATTTTTCAAAAGTTATCCAATCACCAATCCTTACCATATCATTTATAGAAACTTGAATACTGGCAACAAAACCTAGAATGGTATCTCTAAATACAAGAATAATAACAGCTGAAGCCGCACCAATGGTAGTAATGAATTCAATAAATTCTATTCCAGTAATAATAGCAAAAGCAGACAATATGCCAAATACCCAAGCGAATATCATAAACACCTGAATGTAACTATCTATAGGTTTGTCTTTTAAGCTTGGTAAAGTTTTAAAGTAATCTTTAAGCGTGTTTAAAAGGCTACGTACAATCCAAAGTATCAGTATAACAGCAAATCCTTGCAATCCTTTTGCAACAATGTTTTCAAAAAAAGAAAAATCATTAAAGACCAAAGGTGAAAGCTCTAATGCAATAATTAATGGAATGATCTGGGCGATATTTCGTGGCGCCTTATTCTTTACAAGTAAATTATCAAAATTAGTTTTTGTTTTGGCAGCAAACTGTGTAAATAACTCTTTTATAATTTTTCTAATTATAAAATGAACCATGAACGAAATGATTAATAGTCCTGCTAGTAAAACTAACATATTTAAATATTTAGCGGATGTATCCGACATTCCGGTCTTTACTAAATAATCGTATAAAAGGTGTTTCATATCCATAATGGTGCAGTTTTAAAAGAAAGTCTATCAGTTGTAAAACTTAGACTTTTAATTGGTTATCTATCATGTATTATGATATTTTATGTTATCATTTTTAAAATAGTGTTCCTATCTTATTTAAAGGTATGACGCTGTTCTTCCGTCGAAGACGCACTAAGTAATAGATTAAATGTTTTTATAATATCAAAATCTTTGGTAATTTCTTTGGATACAGCAATTCCAGAAACACC
>JBNMNZ010000064.1:0-7427 GCA_051276605.1 Polaribacter sp.
CAATCATATCTATCTCGTTATAAAGACCAAAGCTTATATAGGTTTTAGGATCTAACCTAAAACCTCCACTAATAATTTCTATTTGAGAATGTAATTTTACAAAGTCTCTGGTTGATAATGCATTTAAAACCGTAGAAATTTTATCATTGATATCTTTATGATCTAGTGCAAATAAATCGGTTAAAACCATCCCTGAAGAACCAAATTCCATAGAAAAAGCAGATAGTAAAGGTACTCCAAAATGAAACTTATAATTGGTTTCTGTTCCTGGGTTTAAAAGTAACGATTGTGGTAATTCTGCAAAATTAAATAATACTTGTTTATTTTGTGAAGTAAGTTTAACGACTGATAAGATCAGTAAAAAAAATAAAAATTTCTTCATGTTAAAAGCTTGATTCAATGTATAAGGTCACCGAAGATTTAAACACAAACTCTCTAATATCATTTGAGTCCAAAGGAACGCCTGTGTTTTCTAACTCTGCTGTAATTCTAACTTTATTTGAATCTAAAAGGCCTCGATTAAAAACAATTTCAACCTCTTCTAAGTAGGTGTAATTTAAAACTTCTGCCCCAATAACAATAGGTGTAAAAGTGTGTACAACATGACTATTACTATTTAAAAACGCTACCGTAAAAGTTACACCTCGATCTAATTCATTTTTTATTTCTGCATTAAAATCAAGCTTAACGATGTATTCTTCAGTAAGCAAATTTTGAAGTCCATTAATATTAGTAATATCAGAAATACTATTTTGTTGAATACCTGCTGAATCAAAAAAATGAGAAGGAACTACCGTAAAATGAATTAATGCTGATGTTAAAATTGGCTTTAAAATAACAGCATCTAATTGTTTAAAATCTAAACTTTCGTAACATGAGTTAAATACGAAAAGGCATAATAGTATGCTTATTTTATTAAGGGGTTTCATAAAATATCTTCAGTTATATTTTAACGCAAATCTAGTTAAAGATATTGTTTTATTTCTAAAAGTGATGCTATACTTATAACATTTAGATCAGCTAGTTTTTCTTGTTCAAAATTACAATGTATGGCTTGCATGCCAATATTTATTGCCCCTAAAACATCTGCTTCTATATTATCACCAATCATAATAGAGTTTTCTTTTTTGGCATTCGCCACCTTTAATGCATGATAAAAAACTTTAGGATTTGGTTTTTTAACACCAACCGATTCTGAAGTAATTACTGAATTAAAATAATGAAGAATATTGGAAGATTCCATTTTTTTAATTTGAATTTCTTCAAATCCGTTTGTAATAATATGCAATTGATATTTATCTTTTAAGTACTCTAAAATTTCAAAAGTATATTCAAACAAATGATTAAAATCGGGTAAAGAATCTATATATTCAACTGCAATAACATCAATTAAATCATCTGTAATAGCATAATTTACCGCATCAAAAGTGTTTTTTAGCCTTCCATATCTTAATTCATCTTTGGAGATTTTTTCTTCTCTATACAATTTCCAATATTCTAGGTTTAAAGGTTTATAAACGGTTAGAAAACTATTTAAATCTATTGTAATATTTTGTTTGCCAAATACTTTTTTAAATGCTAAATCTGAGTTCTTTTCAAAGTCCCATAAAGTATGATCTAAATCAAAAAAGACGTGTTGTATATCCATGAGTTAAAAGTATGTATTTTAATACTAAAAAAGGCTATACTACGTTATATTTGTGATAACTAAATTAACTTTCTTGAGTACTAAATTTAATGTTTTATTTTTATGTGGCTGGTATCCTTCAAAAGTTTCACCAAACAATGGAGATTTTATCCAAAGACATGCTGAAGCTGTTTCTTTAAATCATAAAGTAACAGTTATTCATATTATTACGGACAACGAAACTAAAAAAAACATTGACTATACGAGTGAGAAAATTAACGGTATAGAAACTCATATCGCTTATCTTAAGTATTCTAATAATCCTTTAAAAAAAATATTTTTTTTTATAAAAGCTTTTAAAGTATTATTGCTAAAATCTCAATCTATAGATGTAGTTCACCTAAATGAAATATTTCCTTTTGGAATTTTTAGTTTGTATTTAAAATGGTTTAAAAAAAAACCATACATCATTTCTGAGCATTTTACAGGTTATCATTATCCTCAGTCAGGAAATATTACATTTTTCCAAAAAATTATTTCTTCAATTATAACTAGAAATGCAAGTTTTGTTTGCCCCGTTTCTAACGATTTAAAAAAATCTATGCAAAAACTGGGAATGAAAGGTAAATATCACAGAGTGCCAAATGTTGTAGATACAACAGTATTTATTCCTACACATAAAACCGCAACTATTTTTACAATTACGCATATATCTAACATGGTTAATAACCATAAAAATATTGAAGGAATTATAAGGTTTATCAAAAAATTAGAAAACAAAATTGATGATTTTAAATTTAAATTTATAGGTAAAGATGCCGAGATGTATATTCCTTTTGCAAAAAAGTTCGGTGTTAATTTAGAAAAAACAATTTTTATAGATCGTGTGCCGCATAAAGAAATAGCGAACAATTTAAAAGAAAGTAATCTGTTTGTTTTATTTAGTAATTACGAAAATCTACCTTGTGTAATTTTAGAAGCTTTCTCTTGTGGAGTTCCTGTTATTTCTACAAATGTTGGAGGAATTAATGAGTATTTTCCTAAAGATTTTGGTTTTTTAATAGATACGAAAGATGAAGATGCATTACTACGGAAGACAATAGAAGTTTACAGTAATTTTAAAACGGATAAAGAAAAAATGCATCATTATGTAGAAAATAATTTTTCTAAAGTAACGATTGCCAATCAATTCTCAGAATTATATAATTCTGCTCTAAACAAATCACTCTGAAAAAAATTAAAAATTACATACAAGATTTTATAAGTAGATCTGGTAGTTATGTTTTTATAGCAACTATTATATCTAGATGTTTATCTTTTTTCGCCTCATGGTTAGCACTGCAATTAATTCCAAATAAAGAATTAGGTGTTGTTCTTTTTGCATATAGCATAATCGCCTTTTTAGTCCCTTTTGGAGGTCTTGGCCTACATCAAAGTTTAGTTCGATATGGAGCATTACTAAAGACTGATGAGGACAAAAATAATTTATTTATTTATGTTTTAAAGAAAGGAACTACAGTGACTTTTTTTATAATTTCTTTAATTATTATTTTTGGATATGTATTTCCTTTTAAATTTGAAAATACCAGGAACTATCTAACTTTATTGTCTTTTGTCTTAATTCCTTTATTTATATTAAGCACCATACAAATTCAATTTAGATTAAAACATAATAACAAAAGGTTCTCTGAAACAGATATTACTTACAATTTAATTTTGGTTATTGCTGTTTTAATTTTTAGTTCCCTTTTTCAAGAAAAAGGATATATTTTTGCTATAATAATTGCGCCAACGTTAACATCATTATTATTTTTTAAAAAATTAAAAATTAATTTTTCTATTACAAAAAAATTAAAAATTATTGACTTTTCTTTTTGGAGATATGGCTTTTATTCAGGAATTACAAGTGTGGTTACGAACCTACTTCTAATTATTGATATTTTATTAATTGGACATTTAATGGAAGACTCAGAAATGGTAACGGCCTATAAATATGTTTCACTGATTCCTTTAAGTTTATTGTTTATCTCTAAAGCTTTTATTACAACAGACTTTGTTTTCTTTACAGAAAAAATCAAAAATAAAGAGTACATTTTTAATTATATAAAAAGTTACATGTCTTTGTTTTTTTTAATCAGTATTGTCATTTGTGGATTTTCCTTTTTCTTTTCTAAAGAAATTTTAAGTATTTTTAGTAAGGATTTTGCAATTTATTCAGAAAGTTTTTTAATATTAATTTTTGGCATTAGTGGTATTCTTATTTTTAGAGGGTTATTTGGAAATCTACTTTGTTCTATAGGTAAAATTGAAATTAACTCCTATATAATGGCGATCGCATTGGTTTTAAATATTTTTAGTAATTTTTATTTAATTCCTATTTATGGAATAAAAGGTGCAGCAATTACCTCTGCTCTATTAATGTGGTTTACTGGTGTGTTCTCTTGCATATGGTTTTTATATTTGTATAAAAAAATGTTGATCAATGAATAAGTTTAAAAAAATATTTTTAGCAATAAAATTGCTTTATAATAAGCCTAGTTTAATAAACCTAATTATTGGAAGTGATGAAAGATGGGATGGATATTTACTAAAAAAACATCCAAAAAAAACTAAGTTGTCCATTGTAGCTTTAGAGGACTTAATTCCTGATTTTAATAAAACTTTAAATACTTTTTCTTTTTTAGGTGGTGGTTCTTTACCAACAGACATTCTGCTCTTAAAAGGGCTATGCGCAAAAACACCAAACTGTAATTATTTTGAAATAGGAACTTGGCGAGGAGAAAGTGTTGTTAATGTTGCTGAAGTAGCAAAAGAATGTTTCACCTTAAACCTTTCTAAACAAGAAATTTTTGCTTTAGAAATGCCTGAAAAATATGCAGATTTACATGGTTTTTTATCTAAAGGGAAAGAAAATATTACACATTTATTTGGCAATTCACTTACGTATGACTTTCAAGGTTTAAACAAAAAATTTGATGTTATTTTTATTGATGGGAATCATGAATATGATTATGTAAAGAATGATACGGAGAAAGTATTTAAACACCTTTTAAAAGAAGATACTATTGTGGTTTGGCATGATTATGCCTATAATCCAGAAAAAGTAAGAAGTGAAATTTTGGCTGGAATTTTAGACGGAATTCCTGAACATTTTAAAGACAATCTATATCACGTATCTAATACAATGTGTGCTATTTATATAAATAAAAAATTAAAAACCACAGCACCTGACTTTCCTTTAAAACCCGAGAAAGTATTTAAGTTAAGCCTTAAGGTTAGTGCTTCTACTCCTTAAAAAATTTTAATATTTTAGGTAGACCATTGTATTTTAAATTTAAGTAGTTTACAGTATATGCACCAAAACTTAAATTAAAACTAGCTATACTCTTAATAGATGATCCACCAAAATCAAACAAATCGAATTCTTCATAATATTTGTGAACAGCCCTTTCAATTAAAAAAGTATTAGCACCATTTTTACGATTATTGTAATCTGTTGATGAAACTAATTTAACAACTCTTTCTTTCTCTTTTAAAAAAAACCCAGAAGCAACCAAATTACCTTCCGCGTCATAAGCAGACAATATTTCTCCTTTCTTTTTATGAATACATGTTTTAATTAAACTATGTAAGTTGTTATAATCACTTTGCTTAAGTTCTTTTACTTTTTTGCCAATATTAGATTTATATAAATTAATAAATTTATCTAGATTATTTTCAATTTTCATATACAGCTTGCTCCTCTCTGCTTTTCTTAAGTCTTTTTTCCTGTCTTTTCTAAACCCAGATATTATTGTTTCATAAGGCTGTTTTAAGTCTAAGACTTGAATATCTCTTTTCTGTTGATATTCTTCAAAAACTGAAAAATAGTTTTTAGAATTTGTTCTGGTTTCAAAAAATCTAAAACCAGATAAAAGCATTCTTAAAAAAGCATCTTCATCTTCTTTTTCAATAGAATAAATTCCTAATTGTATTAACCACAAAGGAGGATAAATATATTTAATTCCAAATTTTTTACGCCAAGGTATAGGCATTACGGCCTTATAATCATTCAAAACTAAAACATCCCAATTACTACAAATTTCATCTAAATACCATGAAAAACCAAAAATATTAGACTGTATTGAATTTTCAATACAAGCATCATACTTATCAACCTCTAAATCTTTTCTTTTTATATAGTTAATCATTTAAGAAGTCGCTATTTTTAACATCGATTCATACAAACGTCTCCAACCTTTCCATCGCAAATAATTGCTTAAACTTTCATTATGAAACAACGTGATAAAGGTTCCATTTACAGCTTTCACTTCATTTTTTAAATCTCTAATTCTTCCTAATGATTGTTTTGGGGTTAACTTCATGTAATCATTTAAAGTAGTATCCATTAAAGCAAAAGGAAATATTTTTAAAGGTGTTTGAATCTCAAAATCTAGGTCATAAAAATAAAAAGGTGTGCAAGTACTTGCTCTAAAACCAACATTGCTTGCATACCCCATTGAATAGTCTTCATCTACTTCTAAATCTATTAAATTTTGATAGGTTTCAGGCAAAGAAAAACGCAAATAATGTTGTCTTGACCTGGTTACAGGCATATTTGTAATATCTTCTAAACGTTCTTTTTCTTTCTTTAAAAGTGCGGCATTTTGCATCGTAAAATAAGAAGGATGCAAACCGACTCTTGCATAGTCTACCATTTCTTTTATCAGTAGTTTATATTTCGTTTTTGATGCAGAAACGTTCGTGTCAAAAGTTGAATAATCACCAATTAAAAAGAAAAAAATAGTTTTTACATCGTATCCTTTCTTAAACCTTAAAAGTTTATCAAAAGTATCAAAAGGATCCTTTTTCAAATTCCAAACAACGGCAAAACGATTCCAAGTTTCTAACAATCTAAATTTTAGTAGATCATTAAAAAACCCTCCAATACTTCTTACCAAATTTTTATGTTTGTAAGCAAAAGCATTATCTATATCTATGGTAGAAATGTAGTTGTATTCTCTTGTTTTGTAATTGTAATCAGGAAATTTTTCTTTTAGAATACCTAAAAACTTATACGCCCAAACATCGACTACGGGTTTTTCTAAAAAACCATGTTTAAAGGCCATGCTCTGTTCTGCTGTAAAACGTCCATGAACATCTTTTACATGCGGCAAATATTCTTCATATCTAGATATTAAATAGAAACTTGCGGCAAAAATATCAAAAGGAATTGTAGATTTAACATTCGTGGAAAAAAAACAAGGAACATCTTCCCATTGTTGAATATTTAAATCTGTATCGTTTACACCTTGTTCAAATAACAAATCGTTACTTTTTATAAAAAACTCATTTCCTAAAGAAGCTTTTGTGTAGGATAATTTCGGACCATTATGAGCAACAAATTCTTCTACTTTTGAAGTAAAATCAACAGGAATCAATAAAACCCTTGTAAGAACATGCTTAAAAACATAACGTACTCTGGGGGTTATTTTATGTGTGTAAATTAATATCATTTTTCTTTAGTGGATAGAATTCAGTAATCGGTTAGCAGTTTCAGCAGACAAAAATAAACAAGACTGTTTCATAAATATTGGACTCCCTAAAACTATATTAATCCTTCATCTGCAAAGCTAAAATACGCTTTTTCGGTAATTATTAAATGATCTAAGAGTTTAATATCTAAAGTTGTGCCTGCTTCTTTAATTTTTTGAGTAAGCTGTTTGTCTGCGGTACTAGGTTCTAATTTTCCTGAAGGATGATTATGACAAACAATTATGGCAACTGACGCTAATTCTAATGCCCTTTTAAACAACAATCT
>JBNMNZ010000065.1:0-7372 GCA_051276605.1 Polaribacter sp.
AATATTACATTATTGCAGGAGAAGCTTCGGGAGATTTACATGGTTCTAATTTAATGAAAGCATTGTATAAAGAAGATACAAATGCAGACATTCGATTTTGGGGTGGAGATTTAATGCAAGAAGTTGGCGGAACTATAGTAAGCCATTATAAAGAAAGAGCTTTTATGGGCTTTTTTGAAGTTTTAAAAAACCTATCGAGAGTAGTCGGTTTCTTAAAGTTTTGTAAAAAAGATATTGCCAAATATCAGCCAGATGTAGTTGTTTTTATAGACAATTCAGGCTTTAATTTAAGAGTTGCAAAATGGGCAAAACAGCAAGGTTTTAGAACCCATTATTATATTTCTCCACAAGTTTGGGCAAGTAGAGCAGGAAGAGTTAAAGACATAAAAAGAGATGTAGATAAAATGTTTGTAATTCTTCCTTTTGAGAAAGAATTTTATGAAAAGAACGATTATAAAGTACATTTTGTTGGCCATCCTTTAATTGATGCAATTGCTGATCGAAAACAAGTTGATGTAGCTCAATTTCGTAAAGAGCATCATCTAAGCGACAAACGAATTATTGCCTTATTGCCGGGGAGTAGAAAGCAAGAAATTACAAAAATGTTGTCTGTAATGTTGTCTTTGGTTGATGATTTTACAGCGTATGAATTTGTAATCGCAGGTGCTCCAAGTCAAGAATTTTCTTTTTATCAAGAAATAATTGGCAATAGAAAAGTGAGTTTTATCAATAATAAAACATACGATTTATTAAGTATTTCTAATGCTGCATTAGTCGCTTCAGGAACCGCAACTTTAGAAACGGCTTTGTTTAAAGTGCCACAGGTAGTTTGTTATAAAGGAGGAAATATCTCCTATCAAATTGCAAAAAGAATTATCACTTTAAAATTTATTTCGTTGGTCAATTTAATCATGAATAAAGAGGTGGTAACAGAGTTAATTCAGGATGATTTTACAAAAGCCAATCTAAAAAAGGAGCTTACTAAAATTTTAGATGAAAATTATCGTGAAAAATTGTTCTTAGAATATTTTGAACTAGAGAAGAAACTAGGAGGAAAGGGAGCTTCCGAAAAAACTGCAAAATTGATTACAGAAAATTTAAAGGCATAATTTTTCAATGAAGAAAGCGCTGTTTTTATCAATTATTTTTTCTTCTATTTTGAGCGCTTGCTCATCAACTAAAATAGTAAGAAATACCAAGAATGCGACGACTTCTAAAGCGGATAAAATTGTTGTAAATGCTCTAAAATACAAAGGTGTAAAGTATAAATTTGGAGGAACAACCAAAAGAGGAATGGATTGCTCTGGATTAATTTATGTGGCTTTTGGTAAAGAGAATTTTCAGTTGCCAAGAGTTTCTAGAGACATGGCAAAAAGAGGTCATAACATTTCTTTAAGGAAGGCCCAAAAAGGAGATTTGTTATTTTTTAAAACCAGCAAAAGTAGAAGAAGTATTAATCATGTTGGTTTGATTGTTTCTAACAAAAAAGGACAAATCCGTTTTATACATGCAACAAGCTCCAAGGGTGTTATTATTTCTTCATTATCAGAAAAATATTGGAAAAAAGCTTTTGTGAAAGCAACAAAAGTGCTTTAATTTTTTCTAACAATATTGTTGTAACTTTATTTCGCTATGAAAAGGTTACTTAATTATTTACCCTTCCACTTTGTGGTACTCCTATTTTTAGGGATTTACGCACAATTCAATCATCAGTTTTGGAAATTTGGATTTCTAAAATTACTTATTTTAATTGCCATTATTTCTGTTTTTTTAGTGCTTCTGAAGCATAAGAAAATAATTACTTTTTTATCTTTTATTTTGTTCTATTTGATAGGCACTTCTGTTGTCTATTTTAATAATGATACTCATTATAAAAGCTATTATCAAAATTATGTAGGTGAAAATTCTATTGTAGTTTTAAAAGTTGATAAAGTTCTAAAATCAGGTCTTTTTAATGATAAGTATACCGTGTCTATTGTACAAGTTGATAGTCTAAAAACGAGGGGAAAAGTATTACTAAATATTACAAAAGACAGTTTAGTAAAGCCTTTAAATGTTGATGAATTACTGTATGTGAAACCAACCTTTCAAGAATTAAATGCCCCATTAAATCCACACCAATTTAACTATAAAAATTATTTAGTAAAACAAGGAATTCAGCAACAATTGTTTTTAGGAAATGAACAATTTAAAAGATTAGGTTCACAGGGTTTTTCTTTACAAGGAATATCAGCAAAATTTAGAAATTTAGTTCAAGAATCCCTCAAAAAACATAATTTTAAACCAGATGAATTAGCGGTGGTAAACGCATTGTTGTTAGGGCAAAGGCAAGATATATCGAAACAATTAATTGCTGATTATTCCAGCGCAGGTGCAATTCATATTTTAGCAGTTTCGGGTTTACATGTCGGTATTGTTTTACTCATTTTAAACTGGCTTTTTAAACCGATAGAAAGACTAAATAAAGGAAAGTTTTTCAAGACCGCTTTAGTCGTTTTATGTCTTTGGATGTTTGCTTTTGTCGCAGGACTTTCAGCTTCTGTAGTAAGAGCCGTAACTATGTTTACTTTTTTAGCAATTGGTTTGTCTTTTCGACGAAAAAATATAGTAGAATTTTCTTTAATAGCATCGATGTTTTTCTTGTTGATTGTAAAACCGATGTTTTTATTTGATATTGGATTTCAATTAAGTTATTTAGCTGTTTTTGGGATCATTTGGGTGCAACCTACATTGTATAAATTTTGGAATCCAAAACTAAAAATAGTTGATAAATTTTGGCAATTGCTAACGGTTTCTTTTGCTGCTCAAGCAGGAATTTTACCTTTGAGTTTGTATTATTTTCATCAATTTCCAGGGTTGTTTTGGATGTCCAACTTAATCATTATTCCTTTTTTAGGGACTATTTTAATTGGCGGAGTTGTAATTATTTTTCTTTCATTAATAGATTTTTTACCTCAATTTTTAGCAACCATTTTCGGATTTGTAATTGCACAAATGAACAATTTTGTACGTTGGGTTTCTCTTCAAGAACAATTTTTATTCAAAGACATTTCGTTATCCTTTTTAATGATGATCGCTTTCTATATATGTATCATTTTTTTAGTTCGTTTTTTGATAGCTAGCTCATTAAAAAAAATGATACATTTTTTAATCTCAATCGTAATTTTTCAAAGTGTTTTTGTATTTGAAACATATCAAAAAAAATCAAAGACAGGGTTCATTATTTTCCATAAAAGTAGAAGTTCAGTTTTAGGAATTAGAGCAGGAAAAGATTTTCTAGTCTACCATAATTTAGATAGCTTAGATATCAAGAAATCTAATTTAATTACTTCATATAAAATTGGAGAAAATGTACATCAACATTTTAAAACCCAAGAAACTGCCATTTTTAAATTTAAAAATGAACATATTTTATTGATTGATAGCTTGGGGGTTTATCAACTTAATGACCTGATAAACCCAATTATTGTATTGCAATATTCACCTAAAATAAATCTAGAAAGATTGATAAAAACCATGCAGCCAAAACAAATTATTGCAGATGGTAGCAATTTCAAAAGCTATGTAAGTAGATGGAGAATTGTTTGTGAAAAAGAAAAAATTCCTTTTTATTATACAGGTAAAAATGGCGCTTATATTCTTAAAAAGAACTAGAATTAATCCGTTTTAAATTCAGGTTTAAAAGCATTGTAGTAGGCGTCAAATTCTTTCTGACTCGTTAAAGTTCTATGTTTATCATCTATAAATAGTTTAAGATAAAACTCTAGTTGTTGCGCGTCATGAAACCCTTTTAAAGGAATAATAAAATCACTTTTTTCATTTAAAAAGGCAATTGTTGGGTATGCATTTATTCCCATAAAATTCGCTAATTCATGAGCGCTATTTCTTTTGTTTGCCTTGTTTTTATCATAATTAGGATTGCCATAAGATTTTCCTTTGTAATTGATGCTGTCATTACCTTCGCCATTAAATTTAACGGCGTAATAATGTTTATTTACAAAAGCGACAACATCTTTATTATGAAATGTTTTTTTGTCTAAAAGTTTACAAGGTCCACACCAATTTGTGTACACATCTATCATTATTTTTTTCGGGTTTTCTTTCTGAAGCTCCAAAGCTTTGTTTAAAGAAAGCCAGTTTATTTCTTGTGCTTTTGTATGGATGCTAAAAGAGATGATTGCTAAAAGGAAAATTATTTTTTTCATATTTTATAAGTCGAAAATGATATGCCAAATTTACAAATTATCTAATACCATGCATTAGTTTTTTTATCAAAGGGTTCAATACTAAAAATATTAACCCAACTACAGCAGGAATTATTGTGAAAATTAAAAAGAAAAATGACATCGAATATTGCTCCACAATTGGGTCAATATAACTTCCTGTTTTAGCGGCTAAATAATTACCTAATGCATTTACTAAATACCAAATTCCAAACATCATTCCAATTTTTCTTGCAGGAACTAATTTAGAAACATAAGAAAGTCCTACAGGAGAAACACATAATTCGCCCATTGTATGAAAAAGGTATGCTAAAACTAACCAAATTAAACTTACGGAAGCCGTTTTTGCTCCTTGAGGAATCGAGCTTGATCCATAAGCTAATGCTCCAAAACCTATTCCTAGAAGGATCATTCCAATTCCGAATTTTATGGCAGCAGAAGGGTTAAATTTACTCTCCCACCATTTAGAAAATAAAGGTGCTAAAAATATGATAAAAAGTGAGTTTAAAATTAAAAACCAAGAAGCTTCTATTTCTGCATTTTGTTGCGGAATAATTACAGTCAATTTCCAAATAACAATTCCCCAAATACCTATAAAACTAGTCCCTAATACAATGTTAGATAAAGATATTTTTTTGAAAGTTTGTCGAAATAATTTCAGTAAAACCCAAGAAATGATTAGTAGCGGAACTGTAGAGACTAAAACGTCTATAATTTTAAAAATGAATGCAGCATTTCCCGTGAGTGCTCTTTGTGTATAATCTCTTGCAAATATATTCATAGATCCACTTGCTTGTTCAAAAGCCCACCAAAAGAAAACGGTAAAAAAGGCTAGAATTGCAACTACAATATATCGATCTCTTTGAATTTTTTCAGGAACTTTATCTACAGCAATATCAACTTTAACAACAGCATCAGGTAAGTCTGCTTTTTTATTCGGAGCTATTCCAATATTATCAAAAATTTCTCTACCAAACCAAAATTGTAAGGTTCCTAAGAACATAAAAATTCCTGCCAAACCAAATCCCCAAGCATAACTTAGGTTGTTTGCCAAAAAACCACATAATAAAACGCCTAAAAAACCTCCAGCATTAACACCCATATAGAAAATGGTAAATGCACCGTCTTTACGTTCTGGATATTTATCATACAAACCACTAACCATTGAAGTAACATTTGGTTTAAATAACCCATTACCAATAATTAACAACCCTATACCTATATATAAAGTAGTTTCTGTTTCCATAGACATTGCTGCATGACCTAACGTCATTACCAAAGCACCTAAAGCAACAGCTTTTTGATATCCTAATAATTTATCAGCAATAATTCCTCCAATTAATGGCGTTAAATAGACAGAACTTGTATAGATTCCTAATAAGCCTAAAGCTCTTTCTCTTGTCCATTCCCAACCACCATCAGAAAAAGATGCTGTTAAAAATAAAACAAAGATTGCACGCATTCCGTAATAAGAAAAGCGTTCCCACATTTCTGTAAAAAATAATACAAATAATGCAGGTTTATGATTTAATAAACTAAATTCATTGTTTGTAATTGAACTCATATATGTTGGTTTTTGAAAACAAAAAACCTCATAAATTTAATTTTATGAGGTTTTAAATATGTTTTTATTTTAGTTATCTGCTAATTCGAAACCTTCAGCTTCTTTTGTGCTGAAATCTGTTTCATTGTCTTCTGCGCCATGTGTTAGAGATTTTAATTTTTTCAAGAAAATAAATACTAATAGTGCAAATGCTACACAAAAAATTGCAATCCCAGTAAAAACTTTAAACTCCCCAAAAATAGAAGAAGATTCACCAAGTAAACCAGCAGCTTTATTTCCTAAACCTGTTGTAGCAAAGTAAATACCCATCATTATAGAAGCATATTTTGCAGGAGCTAATTTTGTAACGAATGAAAGAGAAACTGGAGATAAACACAGTTCACCAACTGTATGGAATAAGTAAGCTAAAACTAACCAATACATAGCAGAAGCCCCAGTGTTATCATACTCATTTGCAGCTGCAGACATAAATAAAAATCCAATACCAACAGCTCCTAACCCGATAATCATTTTATATAAAGATGAAGCTTCAGTACCTTTTAACTTTCGCTTAGCCCAAAAAGCAGCAATCCCAATGCCTAGAGTAATTATGAAAAACGAATTTAAAGATTGAAACCAAGTTGCTGGTACTTGCCAACCCATTAACATTCTATCCGTTTTTTCACTTGCATAAATATTCATTAATCCACCTGCTTGTTCAAATGCAGCAAAAAAAGCGATGATTAATAAAAAAGAAATTAATAAAACAATAACTCTATCTTTTTCAATTTTATTAAGAGGTCTTTTGTAAGCTTCTTGGTCTTCTAGATTATCTGATTTACCAAGATAATTTCCAACATGTACAAGATATTTTTGACCAGCCAGAAACTGAATTAAACCTAAAATCATTAAAATTCCTGCTAAACCAAAACCATAATGCCAACCATGAACTTCACCAACATAACCAACTATTAATCCAGATAAGAAAGCTCCAACGTTAATTCCAATATAAAAAATTGTAAATCCTTTATCTCTACGAATATCTCCTTTTTTATAAAGTCCACCAACCATGGTAGAAATATTAGGTTTTAAACATCCAACGCCAAGAATAATAAACCCAAGACCAGTGTAAAATGCCCACATAGCTTCATAAGCAAGAACACTATGTCCAATTACCAAAAGTATTGCTCCTAGAATTACTGATTTTTTTTGACCTAAAAATTTATCAGCCAAAATACCTCCTGGAATAGACGCTATATATACTAAGGCTGTGTACCAGCCATAAAGAGCTAATGCATCGCCTTGTTCCCAGCCAAGTCCATGATTTGAATCCGTAGTTTTTGAAGTTAAATACAAAACTAAAAGTGCTCTCATTCCATAATAAGAAAAACGTTCCCACATTTCTGTGAAAAATAATACATATAAGCCTACTGGATGACCAAATAGCTCTTTTTGATGTGGTAATTTAATCGTAGTATCTGACATAAGTTTATCCTTTTATTTCTATTGATTTAGTTAACTGTATTTAAATTTTCTTGAATGAAGTTGGTCATTTTTGTGTATAAATTTAAACGTATATTTTTTCCTTTTTTAATGGCATGTGCTC
>JBNMNZ010000066.1:0-7318 GCA_051276605.1 Polaribacter sp.
TTTTTATTAAAATAAGCAACTTCCTTCTCAATATTCTCTTTTGAAATGCTAGTCAATAATATTTCTTTAGTTGTAGATGCATCTTTTAGGTTTGGGAATTTTTTGAGTAACGAAACTAAGCTCCAATGACCATGAACTGACGAATGCCAATCAAAGCATCCGTAAAAAGTTGGATGTAACGCTCTAGGCGACTTTAAATCTTCATCTCCTCCAATCGTTTGATTTAACTTATTAGGATATTCTGTATTTACACAATGAATTGGTAATTGTAGAAGTCTATTTGCCTGTTCAAAATTTAAAGTTGGAATTGTTCTTGCTGTTTCTAAAGGATCTGCAATTCCATTAGCATTTCTATCATTTGGCGGAGCCATTGTTTTCTTTTCGCTATTTTCTGTGTTACAAGCCAATAATAAAGTAGAAAGAAGTACTATTTTTATAAGTCTCATATAGTCGAATATATTTCTATAAATCTATAAAAAAGAATGCAAGAAATAAAACACCCGAAAAGAGGTGTTTTATTAAAATATAATATGTGTAAAAATTTAAAAAGTATAACGTTGAGGACCTCCTCTACGAACCTCTTCACTTGCAAATTCTTCAAATTGTTTAAAATTTACTCTAAATGCATTTGATAACTGAAAAGCAGTTTTGTAATATGCTTCATCATCATTCCAAGTAGATCTCGGACTTAATAATTCCGACGGAACTCCCGGACAACTTCTTGGTTGTGCAACTCCAAATACAGAATGAATGTGATAATTTTCATACGTATAATCGCCCAAATCACCATTTAAAACAGCCGTAATCATGGCACGTGTATACTTCAAAGGCATTCTTCTACCAACTCCATATTTACCACCAGACCAACCTGTATTTACCAACCAAACATTAACACCTGCATCTTTCATCTTTTTACTTAACATCTCTGCATATCTTGTAGGATGTAAAGGCATAAAAGGTGCACCAAAACAAGCTGAAAAACTTGGCGTAGGTTCTGTTACTCCTGCTTCTGTACCTGCAACTTTTGCAGTATAGCCAGAAATAAAATGATACGCTGCCTGGCTTGGAGTCAATTTAGATATTGGAGGTAAAACACCAAAAGCGTCAGCAGTTAAAAAGAAAATATTTTTTGGGTTTTCACCTATTGATGGTTTCTGAATATTATCTATGTGATAAATGGGATAACTAACTCTTGTATTCTGAGTAATTGAAGTATCCCCAAAATTGATAACTCCTTGATCATCCAATACGACATTCTCTAAGATTGCTCCTTTTTTAATAGCGGAAAAAATCTCTGGTTCTTGTTCTTGTGATAGATTAATCACTTTTGCATAACACCCTCCTTCAAAATTAAACACCTTATTTTCTGAAGTCCAACCGTGTTCATCATCACCAATTAAACTTCTATTTGGATCTGTAGATAACGTTGTTTTTCCTGTTCCTGATAAACCAAAAAAGATTGCTGTATCTCCTTCTTTACCAATATTGGCAGAACAATGCATTGGTAATGTGTTTTTAAATACAGGAAGTATAAAGTTTAATGCAGAAAAGATTCCTTTTTTAATTTCCCCAGTATAACCTGTTCCTCCAATTAAAGCAATTTTTTTAGTGAAATTTAAAATTGCAAAATTGTGTTGTCTTGTTCCATCGATTGCTGCATCAGCCATAAAACCTGGCGCATTAATAACGGTCCATTCAGGAGAGAAGTCTTTTAATTCTTCTTCTGTTGGACGTAAAAACATGTTATAAGCAAACATATTACTCCAAGGATATTCATTTACAACTCTAATATTTAGTTTGTAATTTTCATCTGCACAAGCATAACTATCTCTAACAAAGATTTCTTTTTCAGATAAATAAGCAACCACTTTGTCATAAAGCTTGTCAAATTTATCCTCCTCAAAGGGTAAATTAATTTTACTCCACCAAACTTCATCTTTGGTAATGTCGTCTTTTACAATAAAACGATCCATCGGTGAACGCCCTGTAAACTCTCCTGTATTTACAGCAATTGCGCCTAAAGAAGAGACTATACCTTGATCTTTTTTTATAGTTTCATCATGTAATTCATTAGAATTTAGCTGATAACGAACTATTGCATTCTTGATTCCTAGACTATTTAACGAAATCGATTTCGTATTTGTATCTACCATATCAATATATTTTGTTGTTTTTAGTGTGATACAAAATTAAACAATAATTTAAAACAGGACTATTTTTGTTTAAAAATTATTAATATTTTATTAGTTCTTACCTTTCCTTACGAATATTACAATCATTGAAACCCATCCCATTATAAGAAATAAGCCACCTAAAGGTGTTATAAACCAAATAGATCTTGCTGTAATTGATGTGAGTTGAATTAAATAGATAGATCCAGAAAAGAATAAAACACCTATAAAGAGAATATAACTAATTATATTTCTTTGTTTCATAGAAAACCCTTCAAAAGTATTTACAAATAACAATACAATTACATGATACATTTGATAGCGAAGAGCAGTTTCCAAACTCAATAATTGTTCTGAAGTCAGTATATCTTTGAAAGCATGCGCTCCAAAAGCACCTAAAATAACTGCTGATAATCCTAAAAAACAAGTGATTATTATATTTCTAAACATTTTACTGTGTTTTTGTTAAATTTTAAACAAATATGGTATCTTCGTTCATGTAAAAATACATATTTCTTTTATGAAAAACATTCTAATTATTGGAGCTGGGAAATCTAGTTCTGCACTTATAAAATATCTTTTAGACACCTCTGAAGAAGAGAAATTATCTTTAACCATTGGAGACATTTCAACAGAAAATGCACATAAACTAATCAATAATCATAAAAACGCAATAGCAATTGTTTTAGATGTATTTGACAAAGAGCAGCGCGAGGAGCAGATACAGAAAGCAGATCTTGTTATATCAATGCTACCAGCAAGGTTTCATGTAGACGTAGCTAAAGATTGCATTGCATTCGGAAAACACATGGTTACCGCTTCTTATATTTCAGATGAAATGAGAGCGTTAGATGGAGAAGCGAAGAAGAAAGGCTTAGTTTTTATGAATGAAATTGGTCTAGATCCAGGAATCGACCACATGAGTGCAATGCAAGTAATAGACAGAATTAAAGATGCTGGCGGTAAAATGCTATTGTTTGAATCTTTCTGCGGTGGAATTGTTGCACCAGAAAGCGATAACAACTTATGGAATTATAAGTTTACTTGGAACCCTAGAAATGTAGTTTTGGCAGGACAAGGTGGTGCCGCCATGTTCATTCAAGAAGGTACCTACAAGTACATTCCTTATCATAAGTTATTTAGAAGAAGTGAATTTTTAGAAGTGAAAGGAAACGGAAAATTTGAAGCTATTGCGAATAGAGATTCCTTAAAATATAGAAGCATTTATGGCTTAGACAATATTCCTACAATGTACAGAGGAACGATTAGAAAGGTTGGGTTTTCTAGAGCATGGAATATTTTTGTGCAATTAGGAATGACAGATGATTCTTATGTCATAGAAGAATCTGAAAACATGAGTTACAGAGATTTTGTTAATTTATTTTTAGCCTATTCACCCTCAGATTCTGTAGAATTAAAATTACGCTCTTACTTAAAAATAGATCAAGATGATGTCATGTGGGAGAAATTAATTGAACTTGATATTTTTAATCCGAATAAAAAAATTAGCTTAAAAAAAGCAACTCCTGCTCAAATGCTTCAAAGTATTTTAGAAGAATCTTGGACTTTAGATGAAAATGATAAAGACATGATTGTAATGCAGCATATTTTTGGCTATGAACTTAATGGAAAGAGATTTCAAATAGAAAGTAGTTTTGTTGTTTTAGGAGAAAACCAAACGTACACAGCAATGTCTAAAACAGTTGGTCTACCTGTTGGAATTGCTGCGGTAAAAATTTTAAAAGGAGAAATTAAAACTCCAGGAGTTCAAATTCCAATTTCTAAAGAAGTTTACAAACCTATTTTAAAAGAACTAGAAGCTCATGGAATTATATTTTCCGAGAAAAAAGTGCCTTATTTAGGGTATAATCCTAATAATGTAGTTGGGTAAGAATTACTTGGTAGGGATTGTTTTTATTTTCTTTATAAATTTACAGACAACAAAGAGTTTAAATCCCTTGTTAAACTTAATCTTATAATAAGGGGTTTACGCTCCTTATTACATCTTCAAATAAAAGTCTTTAGTTAGTTCAATATACTCCTTTGTGTATTGATGACGGTCAGTTTCTATAATTAAATGTTCTGTTTTTATTTCTGTTTTACTGAAAGAAAACTCGAGTAAACTTCTTTTTATTTCTGACAAATGGTTGCCTTGAACACGACAAACTCTATTTAAAAATAAATTATGTTGTTTGGCTAAATTAATAAAACTATCCTCTTCCTTGAAAGGAATAATAACAACATATTTTCCAAGAAGAGACAATATTTTTGAAACACCCAGAATCAATTCTTCAAAAGACAATGAAGTGGTGAATCTCGCTTTATTTCTTGCCTTATCATTTGTTTGATATTCATCCGTATAAAAAGGAGGATTAGAAACTATTAAATCATAAGACTCCTGCTCTTCAGTTATTTCATTTGCAAATTCTTGAAAAGTTGCGTTATAACAATACAAACGGTCTCCCCAGTCAGATTTTTCAAAATTCTCAACAGTTTGTTCGTACCCATTTTCGTCAATTTCAACAGCATCAATTGTCATTGCATCAGAACGTTGCGCAAGCATTAAAGCAATAACACCTGTACCAGAACCAATGTCTAGAATCGAATCCGGATATTCATCCACAGAACACCAAGCACCTAATAAAACACCATCTGTGCCAACTTTCATCGCGGTGTTATCTTGATTTATTGTAAATTCTTTAAACCTAAATGGGAACATAATTGAGATTCTAAAAAAAAACTATTTATATTAAATACAGTGTCTTATTTTTAGTAACTTCGCAAAACTAACCTATTTTTATTAAATAATGAGCCCAATTTATCACATGGATTAAATTTAACTTTATTATTCAATCCAGTAAAACAAATCTAATGAAAAAAGTAATCTTCTTTTTAACAATACTGATATTAGCATCTTGTTCGACTAAAACTGGACCCATAGACGGGGGATCTACAGTAATAGTTCCTAAAGACGTAGAAATAATACTTTCTACAACACAACCGGAGAATGATGAAATAGTTATTTCTTATTACGACTTTGATTTAGGACAATGGGTGACTGGTCCTAGGCAATTTACCTACGATGTTAATGGTAATCCAGAACCATATATAATCTCACTTCCTGCTTATGCCTATAGAAAAATTGAGGGAGAAACATATAGAAATAACAATCTTCCTTCAGAATTAAAAGTAGAAATTTATATTGATGGTGTATTAGTATTTGACAAAAGAAGTTATGGAACTGATGCATCATATGCTTCTGTTAATTTCAATTACACAATTCTAGATTAAATACTAATTAATAACTACTTGACTTTTAATATATTTATCCCTTAGTTATTTTGCTTTCTTATTATGATGAAGACATAATTACTACTCATACTTTTCTCTATTCTTTATTGTACAAGTATATTAATACCAAAAGAAATAGTAGAACTTAAAACAAATGGTCTCTAAATAAAATTTCAACAACTAAAGCCAATCAAGACGAAGTGGTGATTACTCACTACAACTTTAGTATTGGAACTTATAATTTTAGAAGTTTATCTTTTTGAATATGAAGCTGATGGAAACCTTAAGCCTATAAAAATTATATTTAACAATTATAAATATCAATTTATTAGAGGTAAATGTTTTAGAAACTACTTTAGCGAAGCAGCCTTAAATGTTCAATTTTTATTAAAAACCTACTAGTTAAAAAAAAGTAATTGATCGAGTAGTACTTTTACAAGAGTAGATTCCAACTACGATATCTCTAATTAATTTTTATTTTGTAGAAAGGAAGGGATTCGAACCCTCGATACGTTGCCGTATACACGCTTTCCAAGCGTGCGCCTTCGACCACTCGGCCACCTTTCTTTTTATTTTTTGTTATTGTAAACTGCACTTTTCAGTACACTTTAACAATCTTAAAAATATATTTTTATAAATAAAGTTCTATTAAACCTCCAGGAGTTTCTACTTCTATTGTGTTGTTTTCTCTATCTACTTTTTTGATAAAGTCATCAACCATAGGAATAAAAATTTCTCTGCCTTCTCTATCAATTTCAAAAAGTGGTTGTGCAGCTTTGTCGTTTATGTGAACAATTTGCCCCACCTCTCCAAAATTAACATCAACAATCGTAAAACCAATAACTTCATGGAAATAAAACTTATCACCAGATAATTTTGGCAACATCGTAGAAGGTAAATAAACGCCACATTTTAAGATAGAATCTGCTTCTTCATCAGAATATACATCTTCAAACTGAACACGTAATTGATTTCCTTTATGTAGAGAACTTTTTTCAATAAAAAATGGAACCAAGTTTGTGCCGAATTCGACGTAAACTGATTCCATTTCTGTATACAACTCAGGCTCGTCTGTATCTAATTTGATAACAACTTCACCTTTAAAACTATATTTTGTAACGATTTTGCCTAAATAAAAACAATCTTCTTTACGCATCTTCGTATAAATTTAGTTTTTATTCTGCTGCTTTTGCTGCTGCTTCATCAATTGTTTCAGGAGCCGCCTCAACAGCTTCTTCAACTGCAACTTCAGCAACCTCTTCAACAACTGGCTTAGCTGCTTCAATTCTTGCTTCATTTACTGCTTTTTCTGCTGCCAATGCTGTAGCTTTCGCTTCAGATTGCGCTTGAGATAAACCAGCTTCTTTATCAGAAACTTTAGTAGCTTTTTCCGCTAACCAAGCTGCAAATTTAGCATCTGCTTGTTCTTGTGTTAAAGCCCCTTTTCTAATACCACCAACTAAATGGTTTTTCAACATTGCACCTTTATAAGATAAAATATTTTTTGCAGTATCAGTTGGTTGTGCACCATTTTGTAACCATTCTACAGCTTTATCAATATTTAAATCGATAACTGCAGGGTTCACGTTTGGATTGTAAGTACCTATTTTCTCTAAGTATCTACCATCTCTTTTTGCACGAGCATCAGCGGCAACGATCCAATAGAATGGTTTCCCTTTTTTACCGTGTCTTTGTAATCTAATCTTTACAGACATAATTTGTTAATTTGTTAAGGTTCTCGACCTTTATTATTAATAATCTTACCATCTCGTAGTAAGTGGGCGCAAATATACAAATTAATTTAACACAAAAACAATTCGTTTTAAAGATATTTATGCCGTTACCACAAGGGTCGG
>JBNMNZ010000067.1:0-7271 GCA_051276605.1 Polaribacter sp.
ACAAAGGCGGTTTATTAACTGATAAAAAAGAGCTTTTAAAATCTTTAAAAGAGAATATCTGTAATAAAGTAACAAGAACATTAATTAAAGGGAGTATAGAAGTATATCCTATAAAAAATTATGGTGCCATACAGATTGGTTATCATACGTTTTATAATAAACTAGAACCAAAAGCAAAATCGACTCCTAGTAAGTTTATTGTAGTTTGGAAAAAAGAAAATAACAATTGGAAAATGACAAAAGTTATTAGCCTTCATTAAAAATATTTAAGAAACTGTAATCATTAGAATAGCTAACTCTAATAACAGCACTAATACTTGGTTTTATTAGTTTACTTGGTAAGTCGTCGTTTTATATAAAACGACGCTTACTTTTTTATACTCAACCTATTTTAGTGTCACATTAAATTTATTTAAAGGAATACATTCTTTGCATATCTTATAAAATCAAAAAAAAATGTAACTATAAACTTTCTTTGCAGGGAAAAAAGGTTTTTTCCTAATTGATTTATTGAGTAAAAAATTCTGACTTCGCTTACTTCTGATAGTTGACATTAAAATGGACGCCAGATCAGTCTAAGTTAGCGAAAAACCCTATTTCTTCTTTAAATACTCTTCAATATCAGCAATATGATGTTGCAAAGCTTGAGCAGAAATCTGAATTTCTTTAATTAAAAGTGCTAAAGAAACTATTAATAGAATAAGTGCACCTCCAAATATGTAGACTGCAATTGTATGGTAATTAATGTAAATTAAAAACATTGTCAACACACAAAAAAGCAAGCTTGAAATTCCAAATATTTGCATCCATCGTGTTAAATTTAAACGCAATTTTAAATTCTGAATCTGCCTTAACAAAGAGTCTTCTTGTCTTTCTAAAAACTTATCATGCAAATTTCTGATCACAGACGCATATGCTAAAAATCGATTCGTATATGCAAGCATTATTAATGAAATTGCAGAAAATAATAAGGCAGGTGTTGTTAAAGTAAGTTCATCCATACGTTGACAAAAATAAATAATATTTTCTATTTAAAACTGATAAAATCATTTTCTGTACTTTTGAAATATGAAAAATAAATTTTTCTTTTTTAGCTTCATTTTTAGCTTAACACTTTGCGCACAAAAAATACCAAGCGGTTTTGTGTATATTTCTGATGTTGATGCCACTATAAAATCTGAATTAAGATATCTAAACACTAATAATTTTATTGGAAAAAAAATTGACGGTTATGATGACAATTGTTTAATTGCCACCAAAGAAACTGCTGATGCGTTGCATAAAGTGCAAACTATTTTAGCTAAAAAAGGCTTAAGCCTTAAAATTTTTGATGCTTACAGGCCACAGAAAGCTGTAAATCATTTTGTGAAATGGGCAAAAGTTTTGAATGACACTTTAATGAAACACGAATATTACCCACAAGTTCCAAAGTCAGAATTATTTAAAAGAGGTTTTATTGCCGAAAAATCTGGTCACACAAGAGGAAGCACTGTAGATTTAACAATTGTTGCTATAAAAACAGGCAAAGAATTAGACATGGGAAGTGCTTATGATTTCTTTGGAGTTGAATCTCATCCTTTTTATAAAAATATAAATGAACTTCAGAAAAAAAATAGATTGTATTTGCGTAAAATAATGCTAGATAATAACTTTAGTCCTTATGATAATGAATGGTGGCATTTTACTTTGAGAAATGAACCTTTTCCTGAAACATATTTCAATTTTCCTATCAAAAAATAAGTTTTAACAAATTCTAAACGTGTTCATTAAAAATCGGCATTATATTTGTAAGAATATTGTCAGCAATTTATAAATCAATGAAATCATTTTTTAAATCTTTACTAATTCTAAGTTTCACTTTTATATCTACTGCGCTATTTGCGCAATTAGACAATAATAATGATAACAAAGAAAAAGGTAAGATAAAAGCAATTGTTATAAACAATTCTAAGGAGGTTAAGATACCTAAATCCTTAGAATTAGAGGGGACAGAGGGTTTTAAAAAAGCTTTTGACAAAGAAAAAGAAAAAATAAAAAAACAAGAAAAAGAAAAAGCTTTAAATAATAAAGGTATTTTAACCATTGCTCAACTTAATGATTTAAGAATCAAAGAAATGTATGGCAAGCGTGAAATAAAAAAAGTTGACAGCCATCAAGGAAATTTTTTAACACTTTCAAAAACTCTAACACTTTCTTTTAGAGACTTTGGCGCTATAGATGGCGATATTATTGGAATATATCATAATGGTATTTTAATAGTCCAAAAAACAACACTCAACCAACATTACCAATCCTTTAAAATACATTTAGAAAAAGGTGATAACAAAATTGAAATATTAGCTTTAAATCAAGGCTCACTTGGCGCTAATACTGCTCAATACAAACTAGTTAACGGTTCTGGATTAAAAATAGCATCACAATATTGGTTTTTAGCAACTGGAGCTAGAGCTATTTTTAATGTTACAAAAAGCGAATAAAGTAGTCTACGAAATCATTTTCGCTAATTTTAAAAAATCAAACTTTTTTATTGTTCATAAAACAACTATTTTTGTATTTTAGTATATAGAATAAATATATAGTTTATCAAATAAACAAGAATCATTAAGAATGAAAAAAATAACTAAACAGACCTATTTAAATTGGTACAAAGACATGCTTTTTTGGCGTAAATTCGAAGACAAATTAGCTTCTGTTTACATTCAACAAAAAGTGAGGGGTTTCTTACACTTGTACAATGGTCAAGAAGCTATTTTAGCAGGAGCAATACATGCTATGGATTTATCAAAAGATAAAATGATAACTGCTTACAGAAATCACGTACAACCAATTGGTATGGGAGAAGACCCTAAACGTGTAATGGCAGAATTGTATGGTAAAGTTACTGGTACTTCAAAAGGAATGGGAGGTTCTATGCATATTTTCTCTAAAGAATTTGGTTTTTATGGAGGTCATGGAATTGTTGGTGGTCAAATACCATTAGGAGCAGGTATTGCTTTTGGTGACAAATATAAAGGAAGTGATGCTGTTACCTTAACTTGTTTTGGTGATGGAGCTTCTAGACAAGGCTCTTTACATGAGGCTTTTAACATGGCAATGTTATGGAAACTACCTGTAGTTTTTATCGTTGAAAATAATGGTTATGCAATGGGTACTTCTGTTGAAAGAACCGCAAATCATACAGATATTTGGAAACTAGGTTTAGGATATGAAATGCCTTGTGGACCTGTAGATGCTATGAATCCTATTAAAGTTGCTGAAGCTGTAGATGAAGCTATACAAAGAGCAAGACGTGGAGATGGACCAACTTTCTTAGAAATGAAAACATACAGGTATCGAGGTCACTCAATGTCTGACGCACAACATTATAGAACGAAAGACGAAGTTGAAGAATACAAAAAAATTGATCCTATTACACAAGTTTTAGATATCATTAAAGAAAAAAACTACGCAACAGAAGAAGAAATAGCTGCAATTGTTAAGGATGTAAAAGATAGAGTGAACGAATGCGAGAAATTCGCAGAAGACTCTCCTTATCCGGAAGCACAACAAATGTATGATATGGTATATGAACAAGAAGATTATCCTTTTATAAGTTAAGATATGGCTACAATTATAAACATGCCAAGATTAAGTGACACCATGGAAGAAGGTGTTGTGGCAAAATGGTTAAAAAGTGTTGGAGATAAAATTGAAGAAGGTGATATTTTAGCTGAAATAGAAACCGATAAAGCAACTATGGAATTTGAATCTTTCCATGAAGGAACTCTACTACATATAGGTATTCAAGAAGGTGAAAGTTCTCCTGTAGATGTATTACTGGCTATTATTGGTGAAGAAGGTGAAGATATTTCTACAATTTTAAATGCAAGTTCAGAACCAGAAGTAAAAGAAGAAGTAATCGAAGAAACTACTTCTGATGCTTCGGATAAAGAAGCTGTTACGACGATTCCTGACGGAATACAAGTAATAACGATGCCTCGTTTAAGTGACACTATGACTGATGGTACCATAGCAACATGGTTAAAGAAAGTTGGAGACGCTGTTGAAGAAGGTGATATGCTTGCTGAAATTGAAACTGATAAAGCAACAATGGAATTTGAATGTTTCTACGAAGGAACTATATTATACATTGGTGTTCAAGAAGGGGAAACTGCTCCTGTAGATAGCTTATTAACGATCATTGGTCCTGCTGGAACAAATGTTTCTAAAATAGTTGCTAATCATATCGATAGTTCTTCTAGCGAAGAAACAACTTCACCTGAAAAGAAAGAAGAAAAGAAAGAAGAAAAAACTGTTGAAACTAAATCATCTGTAACTACGAATAACTCTGGAGGGCGAATTTTTGCTTCACCATTGGCAAAGAAAATTGCTTTAGATAAAGGAATAAAATTAGCAGATGTAAATGGTTCTGGTGAAAACGGAAGAATTATTAAAAAAGATGTAGAAAATTATACTCCTGCTGTAAAAGTTGAAATTCCTGTGCCAAGTTCTGCTCCTACTGCAAGTTATGTTGCTGCTGATGAAGAAAAATCTGAAGAAATTAAAAACTCTCAAATGCGTAAAGCAATTGCGAAGTCTTTAGGGAATTCTAAATTTACTGCTCCTCACTTCTACTTAAATGTTGAGGTTGATATGGACAATGCAATGGCTTCTAGAAAAATAATAAATGCAATTCCGGATGTTAAAGTATCTTTTAATGATATGGTTGTAAAAGCATGTGCAATGGCATTGAAAAAACATCCAAAAGTAAATACCTCTTGGACAGAAGCAAATACAATTATTCACAGTCATATTCATGTTGGTGTTGCGGTTGCAGTTGCTGATGGTTTATTGGTGCCCGTTATAAAACATACAAACCAATTAAGTTTAACTCAAATTGGTGCTACTGTTAGAGATTTAGCAGGAAAAGCAAGAGACAAAAAGATTAAAGTTGATGAAATGCAAGGAAGTACTTTTACCGTTTCTAACTTAGGAATGTTTGGTATTGAAAGCTTTACTTCTATCATAAATCAACCAAATTCTGCTATTTTATCTGTTGGTGTAATTATTGAGAAACCGGTTGTTAAAAACGGACAAATAGTTATTGGAAACACTATGAAATTGACTTTAGCATGCGACCACAGAACTGTTGATGGCGCTGTTGGAGCTCAATTTCTACAAACATTAAAAACTTTTATAGAGAATCCTGTTACCATGTTAGCATAGGTTTTACTTTATTTCATAAAATATAAAACCCCAATCTTTAAAGATTGGGGTTTTATTGTCTTTAAAATACTTTTTCGATTAAGTTTAAACCAAAACAATAATTTAGTTCATGAAAAGGATACATCATAAAAACGATTTATTTTTTATTTAGTAAATTACATTCGATTAAAGAATAACACTATAATATGAATTCAAATTTAGCAGTACTTATAGATGGAGATAATATACCTTCTGCACATGTAAAAGAAATGATGGAGGAAATTGCAAAGTACGGAAACCCAACGATTAAAAGGATTTATGGTGATTGGACAAACCCTCATTTATCTAAATGGAAAAACCTACTTCTTGAAAATGCAATTACGCCTATTCAACAGTATGCATATACAACAGGAAAAAATGCAACAGACTCAGCCATGATTATTGATGCTATGGATATTCTTTATTCTGAAAAGGTCAGTGGTTTTTGCTTGGTTTCAAGTGATAGTGATTTTACAAAACTAGCCACTCGATTAAGAGAAGCTGGCATGCAAGTTATTGGCATAGGAGAGAAAAAAACACCTACACCCTTCATCGTAGCATGTGATAAATTTATTTACATAGAAATCCTTAGAAATCAAGCTAGTAAGAAAGAGGATATTAATAAAAATGATAAAACCGAAGAAAGCATTGATAAAATTACTCCAAGAGTAATTAAGCTATTGTCCGCTACTATTAGGGATTTATCTGATGAAGACGGTTGGGCTTTTCTGGGTGATGTTGGGAGTTTAATCCAAAAAAAAGAACCTAATTTTGATTCTCGAAATTATGGATTTGAAAAATTAACTCCTTTAATTAAATCTATTGGAAGTTTCGAACTTGAACAGCGAGAAAATTCAAAAAGTAGGCATAAGTTGATTTTTGTAAAAAATAAAGAAAAGCGCACATCTAGAGCTAAAAACAGATAAATTATCAAAAGTATCTCTTGACACACATGCACTGCTTCATTTCTGATATTAATTTTATTGATAGAATTCATTATGAACAGAAAGGCATAATTTATCTAGTCTCTTATACATCATAAGTAACCAGATTTCTTAAATTTAATACTTCATTAAAAAGCGCTTAAACTATGCGCTTTTTTTATATTTATTTTAAATGAAAAACTTAAAAGAGAAACTTAAAAACCCTGTTTGGTATTCATTAAATGAAACTCATAATCCATTTCTTTTAGAATTTGATGGAGTTCAATTTTACCAACCAGACGTTTGTGTTTTTGGCGCTTTTTTTGATGCTAGTAAAACAGCTAAAGCATTAAATGAATATTCTAAAATAGCAGATAAATTCTTTTTAGTTACAGAAAACCAGACACCAATTACAGATACTAACAACGTTATTTTAGAGAAAAAGATTGATGGATGTCAAATGGTTTTAGAAAATTTAATAGACCTTAAGATAACAGAAAATATTGTTTTACTAACAGATGATTATATTGATGAAATTTATGATTTAATTTGGTTAGTGATGCCTGGATTTTATAAAAGAAGAGGCTTTGAAATGGGCAAATACTTTGGAATATTTAAAGACAGCAAGCTCGTTTCAATTACTGGCCAAAGAATGCAAACTGATGATTTCATTGAAGTTAGCGGAGTCGTTACACATCCTAACTATACAAAAAGAGGCTACGCTAAACAATTAGTTGCATATACCACAAAAGATATTTTAAAAGAAAAAAAGTTACCTATTTTACACACAAACAAAGGGAATACGGCAATTCCGATTTACGAAAAGATTGGATATAAATTAACTAGAGATATGAATTGGTGGTTGTTTCGAAAGAAATAAAAAATGGTATAACCTTTAAAATATACTAATTTAAATAAAAAAACGCTCGAAAAATTCGAGCGTTTTATATGATTTTTTATACTGTTTTACTAGAAATCTTGATTTAAATCCCAAGCTTCTAAAGTTTCTTTTAAAGTCTTGATAAACATTCCTCCTAAAGCACCGTTTACAACTCTATGATCATAAGAATGAGAGACAAACATTTTTTGTCTGATTCCAATAAAATCTCCATCTAGTGTTTCTAT
>JBNMNZ010000068.1:0-7206 GCA_051276605.1 Polaribacter sp.
ACTGCTCAAAATATGGAGGTAAGCTTTAATTGGGAAAAACACGAAGTAGCAGGTATCGGGCATCAAGCCCAACTTATGGCAAATGACGCGTTGCAGTACCTTTTATCGGGTTTTCTTTCTGTTGGTAAGATTGAAAATAAACCGGCTATGAAGATATATCCGAACCCTACGAACATAGGTCAAGTAACGATCGATTCACCTGAAAATGGTTCTATTAGTGTTCAAGTTTACGATTTATTAGGGAAGCAAGTTAAAAAGGAAATACTGAGATCCGATGTATTAAGTGTTTTAGATTTAACCCCCGGTTTATATATCATGCAGATTACCCAAAACGGTTTCTTTACAACTAAAAAGTTAATAATTAACTGATCAATATTATATTACTAATTTAACAACTTAGACATTGGTAAAACTCAAAAGCACCTCATTTATGAGATGCTTTTTTGGTTTAAAACGTTACCTTATTTTTAGTTTCTAAATATTTATTTTACCCCAACCAACCCTCTCTGTCTAAACTTCTGTATTGGATAGCTTCTGCAATATGATCTGGAGAAATATCTTTAGAACTTGCTAAGTCAGCAATGGTTCTAGATACTTTTAAAATTCGGTCATACGCCCTTGCAGAAAGGTTTAATTTTTCCATCGCTGTTTTTAAAAGTGTTTTACTTTCTTTAGATAATTTACAAAATTTACGAATTTGTTTTACCGTCATTTGAGCGTTATAATGTACGTTCTCAAAATCTGCAAAACGCTCAGATTGTATTTCTCTTGATGCTGTTACTCGTTTTCTGATTTCTACACTTCCTTCTCCTTTTCGTTCTTCAGAAAGTTTTTCAAACGGAACAGGAGTAACCTCTATATGAATATCAATTCTATCTAATAAAGGACCAGAAATCTTACTCAAATAACGTTGCATTTCTTGAGGAGAAGATGTCATTGGTGAGTTAGGATCGTTAAAATATCCCGAAGGACTTGGATTCATACTCGCTACCAGCATAAAACTACAAGGATACGTTACCGTAAATTTTGCTCTAGAAATCGTAACATCTCGGTCTTCTAATGGTTGACGCATTACTTCTAAAACATCTCTTTTAAATTCTGGTAATTCATCTAAAAACAAAACCCCATTATGAGAAAGTGAGATTTCTCCAGGTCTTGGATATTGTCCTCCGCCAACCAAAGCAACATTAGAAATTGTGTGATGCGGACTTCTAAAAGGTCTTTGAAACATTAAGCCATTATTCTTTGTTTTACCAACTACAGAGTGAATTTTTGTAGTTTCTAGGGCTTCATGCAAAGTCATTGGAGGTAAAATGGATGGCAGTCTTTTTGCCAACATTGTTTTTCCAGAACCTGGAGGGCCAATTAAAATAATATTATGTCCGCCAGCAGCAGCAATTTCCATACAACGTTTTATAGATTCTTGTCCTTTTACATCAGAAAAATCAAACTCAGGAAAATCGATATTCTTGTAAAACTCTGCTCTTGTATCAACAATAGTCCGTTCAATTTTTTGATCCCCATTAAAATGATTGATGACTTCTAAGATATTTTCTACGCCTAAAACTTCTAAATTATCTACGATTGCAGCCTCTTTAGCGTTTTCTTTCGGAAGAATTAAATATTTAAAGCCCTCTTCTCTTGCTTTTATAGCAATTGGTAAAGCACCTCTTATTGGTTGTAAGCTTCCGTCTAAAGAAAGTTCACCCATAATAACATAGTCTTCAATGGTATTGAATTTTATTTGATTAGAGGCAGCAAGAATTCCGATAGCAAGTGTTAAATCATAAGAAGCACCTTCTTTTCTAATATCAGCGGGCGCCATATTTATAATGATTTTCTTCCCAGGGAGTTTGAATTTATTATTACTTAGCGCCGCAGAAATCCGATACGAGCTTTCCCGAACAGCATTGTCAGGTAGACCCACTAAATGATAGCCAATTCCTTTATCAATATTTACTTCGACAGTAATGGTGGTGGCTTCAATACCGAAAACGGCAGAACCATAAACTTTAACAAGCATTTTTTTCTTTAAAGATAAAGAATCTTGACGAATAAAAAAATGCGAGCAAAATATTTTACTCGCATTTTTTCTAAAATTTTAATTTTTTATGTCATTCCTATAAAGGCAAAAATCCATTTAATTATCTAAGAATAGATGCTAGTTACCCAATTAAGTTGAGTATAGTTTTCACGAGAAGGATGTTTTATGTTAAGCCGAGTTTCTACTCGCATTAATATTCCCAAATAAAGAGCGCATCACCATTTTTTCGTAAATTTCTAGTTCTTCGGCATTTCCTTCGAATTTTTGTAGTTCTTGAATTTTTTTCAAGGCAAATTGTTGGATGGTTAATAAAGGTAAGACGATGCTTTCTCTAATTTCAATAGATGCTTTTCCTACAGGAAAATTTTCCATTAATTCTTTATGACCCGATAACTTTAGTAGTAAACGTTTTGAGGTTTTGTATTCTTCATATATTATTTTCCAGAATTCGCCAAAAACAGCATCATCAGCCATATAAGCAGTTAAACTAAAGAATGATTTTGTTAAACTCATCATGCTGTTTTCTAACAGCGTTTTAAAGAAATCGGATGCATTGTAGAACTCAACAATTTCATCAAACCGATCTGCATCCTCATATTTTTTTAGTGCTGTTCCAACACCAAAGAAACCAGGTACATTTTGTTTTAACTGACTCCAACTTCCAACAAAAGGTATCGCTCTTAATGCTGAGAAGTCTAAAGTGTCGGAATTTGAACGCTTACTTGGTCTACTTCCTATATTGGTTTTTGCATAGTATTTTAACGTACTCATTTTTTCTAAATACGGTAAAAATAGTGGATGATTCTTAAAGTCTACATATGTTTTATAGCTAGTAGCCGATAAATCTGCTATTATTTCTCTGTGTGTATCATTTAATTGATCTTTGGTAAAAACTTCGTTTTTGATACCAGAACTTATCAATTGTTCTAAATTAAATTGCGATGAATTTAACGTTCCAAAATTAGAGCTAATTGTTTGACCTTGAATGGTTAATTGAATTTCTTTGTCTTCAATAGTTGGTCCTAAAGAGGCGTAAAATTGATGTGTTTTACCTCCTCCTCTTGCAGGTGGTCCTCCACGACCATCAAAGAAGATGACTTCAATATCAAATTCTCTAGAGATTTTAGTTAAAGCTTCCTTAGCCTTAAAAATACCCCAATTTGCCATTAAATACCCACCATCTTTTGTTCCGTCAGAAAAACCTAACATAATCGTTTGTTTGTTTTTTCTTTTTGTTAAATGGTATCTGTAAGCATTGTTAGAATAGAGTGTACGCATAACATCACTTGAGTTCTCTAAATCATCTACCGTTTCAAAAAGCGGAATTACATCTACAGGTAATTCGTTTTCAAAGCCACATAAATTTAACATCGCAAAAGTTTGCATTACGTTTAATGCTGTTTGATTGTTGCTAATAATATATCTATTTGCACCACGCTCTCCATTTCTTGCTTGTATGGTTTTTAGTGCATAAATAGACTCAATTGTTTTAACAGACATTTCATCAGATAAAATTTTAGGATCTATATTTCCTTTTACCAATGCTAAAATAGCAATTTGTTCTTTCTCGGATAAATGATGATAATTTTTAGGGAACGTGATATCTCCATCAGCAACTAAATCATCTACAATTTGTGTAAATGCTTTGTGATGCACTCTACTATCTTGTCTAATATCTAAGGTTGCAAAATGGAAACCAAAAATCCGAACCTTATTAATGAAATCATTTAACTCTTCAATAAATAAAGAATTATGTTTTGTTTTTATAATTTCCCGCGCTGTTTCTAATTCTGATAATAATATTTTTTGAGAAAAGTTAACTTTCCTATAACTTCTAACAACGTGTTTGTACAAACGGTCTTCAACTCTTGCTAAAATTTCTTGAACACCATCAAAAGTAAAACGTCTTTTTAAACGTTTAACATCTCCATAGTAACTTCTTAAAATTGATTGACGCAATCTTTCTGCAACATCTAAGGTGATTTTTGTTGTTACAAAAGGGTTTCCATCTCTATCTCCTCCAGGCCAAAAACCAAGATCAATAATTTCATTTTCTAAAGGTTCTCCATCATAAATGTGCTGTTGTATATAGTTGTATATTTTACTTACAGAGTGATAAAATACGTTTTCCAAATACCAAATTAAACTAACAGCTTCATCATAAGGAGTCGGTTTTACTTTCTTATAAAAAGGTGTTTTCCCTAATTGAGCTAATAATTTTTTGATGAGTAATAAATCATCATTTTGTATTGCTTTATCTAAATCTGTAATAATACCTAAAACAGAACCTGGATAAAATTGAGTAGGATGCGCTGTTAAAACAATACGCACTTTAAAATCTTCTAAATGCTTTTTTAATTCTTCTTTTTTGTCACTTAAAATTGCAATTTCTTTAGAGTTACGAAGTGTACCAATACCATCCATATTGTTTACAATAGGAAAAGCAGCATCTTCAATAGCATCAAATAAAACTACCTGACGCTCAATATATTGAATAAATAGAAAAAGTAAATCTTGTTTATCCTTCTCTGAAGGGTTCTCTTGATATTTCTCAAAAAATCTCTCTACAATTTCTGTTGGATTATCTCCGTTTTCAAAACCCTTTTTACATATTTCATGAAAAAGAGGTAATAAAACACCAGTATTGCTAATGGTATCAAAAGGGAGTGTCATAAAAATGCTGTTGTAAATTTGATATTTAGACAGCACATTATCATTAAATCTTGTTAGTTTCGGTAATCCAGACATTTTCGTGAATTTAAAAATGAAAATTACAAAAAATCAAAAAGACAAACAGTGTTTTTTTAGCAATAATCTTCCGATTATTTAGAGAAATGATAGAACTTTATGGTGTTTTTAGCGAATTTCAGAATTTTTATTTTTTCCTTTTTTTAAGAAATAAGGTTGTATTCTATTTTCAATACGGTGTAAATTCCATTGAGAAGGGTCGTTTTTGTAATTAATTTCTCTTGCAAGTCTATTGTTTTGATACCTAGCAAGATCATCTAATTTATAGATCGTTGGTTTCTTTTTCATGTATTTAAATTCAAAAACACTTCTTCTGCTTGGACCAAAAAGACTTCCATTTATTTTGAACTCTGAAGATGGAAGTATCGTTGAGATAAGTTCTAAGGATGAAAAAATTAATCTTTTTTTCAGTGCAGCATCGTTATTTAAATCCTTATCGTAAACATGGAAGGTATAAATACTCTTAGATGTTTTTAGATTCGTTGCGGTTTTTTGTTGCGCAAGCAAAGAAACTGTAAAGATGGTAGAGACAATAAAAAGTAAGTTTAATTTTTTCATAATACGATTATTATAATATATACTTTTCAAAAACTATCTAAATGTAATCTATTTTTTAAAGGTTTCAAGACCCTTTTGTAACCATCTAAAATAAGTGTCTCTATCTGTATATTGTTGAGGAGTGTTTAAAATTTCTAAATCAGCATTCATTAAAATATAATAAGGTTGCGAGGCATTTTTAAAATTAATTACCTGAAAAGTAGACCATTTATCACCAACAGTTTTTATCCTTTTAACCTTTCCGTTTTTCTTTAGAAAATCGAATTGTTGTTCTTTTGGCAGCTCTTTTTCATTATCATCTACATATAAAGAAATCAATATATAATCCTCTTTTAAAGTCTGATAAATATCTGGTTCGCTCCAAACATTTTCTTCCATCTTTCTGCAATTTACACAAGCCCAACCGGTAAAATCTAACAAAATTGGTTTATTACTTTCTTTTGCAGCAGCTAAGCCTTTCTCGAAATCTTTGTAACAATCTAAACCTAAGGGGCAATCGCTTTCTTGTTCGTAGATACTATAAAATATTGGAGGTGGAAATCCGCTTAACAAACTTAAATTCCAAGTTGGATTTTTTAAAACACCTGGAGAAATATAGATGATAAATGAAATAATTAAGACTCCAAAGGAGACTCTTGAAAAGGATAGTTTTTTTATTGGAGAATCATGAGGGAATTTAATTTTACCAAATAAATACAAGGCTAATCCAATAAATATTGCAATCCAAAGTCCGATAAACACTTCACGTTTTAATAAATCCCAATGTGCAACTAAATCTGCATTTGATAAGAATTTAAAAGCCAAAGCCAATTCTAAAAACCCTAAAACAACTTTTGTAGTATTAAGCCATCCGCCAGATTTTGGTAAAGAATTTAACCAACTTGGAAATAGCGCGAATAAAGCAAATGGCAAGGCTAAAGCCAATCCAAAACCAGTCATTCCAGCTGTTAATTGAGTTGCTCCACCATCAGAAGTTAAAGAACTTGCCAACAATGATCCTAAAATTGGTCCAGTACAAGAAAAGGAAACAATCGCTAAGGTTAATGCCATAAAAAAGATTCCAATAATTCCGCCAACTGAAGAGGCTGAATCCATTTTATTTCCCCAAGAACTTGGTAGTGTAATTTCATAAAATCCGAAGAAAGAAAAAGCAAAAAAGACTAACACCACAAAAAAGAAAATATTTAACCAAACATTCGTAGAAATTGTATTTAAAATCTCTGGATCTAAATTGTCTAAGAAATGAAATGGAAGACTCAATAAGATGTAGATAAACACAATAAAAAACCCATATAATATTGCATTGAAAACACCTTTCTTTTTATTTTTAGATTGTTTCGTAAAAAACGAAACTGTTAAAGGTATCATCGGGAAAACACAAGGCGTTAAAAGCGCTAATAAACCACCTACGAAACCTAATAAAAAAATACTAAATAAACCATTAGAACTTTCTTCACTTGTGTCTGTAGCGTTTTTTAATAGCGAAGTATTTTTTAAGTTTAATTGTAAACTATTTGATAATTTTTTGCTTTTTTCGGTAACAGAGACTACTTCTTTGATAGATTTTCCTCCTAAAGAAATTGTAAAAGGTTCATCAATATTTATACAAGCAGTTTCACAAACTTGACCGAAAAAATTTAATTTTATACGCGTTATATCTTTATTTGTAAGTTGTATTCTTTGGGTAATAATTGCTTTGTCTTTAAAAACAATTTCTTCTTTTTCCCAGGTTTCAGAATACTTTTTAAACGTATCTTTTTCAGTTGCTTTGCCAATTAATTTATAGCCAGCTTCACCTTCTTTTATTGTTATTTCTAAAGGAAGAGAGGCATCTTCTGGGTTGTATTGAGAATATA
>JBNMNZ010000069.1:0-7179 GCA_051276605.1 Polaribacter sp.
AGAATACAATAAATTATTATCAGAATATAAAAAGCAAAGAGACGGGTTTTATAATAATATTGAACGACAGCTGAAGGAAAATCTAGAAAAACGTATACTAGCAATCGAGCGGTTAAAACTTTTAATAGAAGAAGCAGATACTTCTACAATGTATAATAATTTTAAAGTAATTCAAGATTCTTGGCGTTCAATAGGTCCTGTTCCAAAAAGTCATTATAATGATACTTGGAAAACGTATCATCATCATGTAGAACGTTTTTATGATTTACTGCACCTAAGTAACGATTTTAGAGATTTAGATTTTAAACATAATTTAGAAGAAAAATTAAGAATCATTGAAAAAGCTGAGGCTTTAGGGGAAGAGTTAGATGTGAATTTTGCTTCTAATGAATTACAGGAATTACATAAGTCTTGGAAAGAAGATGTAGGACCTGTAGCGAAAGAAATGCGTGAAGATATTTGGAGAAAATTTAGTGCAGCTACTAAAAAAATTCATGATAAGAGACATGATTATTTCAAAGAAATGCGTTCTAAATATCAAGAAATTATTGATGAAAAGATAGAAATCATTGCGGTAATTGAGGCTTATGATACTTCTAAAAATAAAACACATAATGATTGGCAAAAAACGATTAAAGATATTGAAGAGTTAAGACAGAAATACTTTAATGCAGGTAAGTTGCCTTACTCTAAAAGTGAAGAGATTTGGCAAAAATTTAAAAAAGCTACAAAGAAATTTAATGCCGCTAAAAATGTTTTTTACAAGGAAGAAAAAGGTGAGCAGCAAGACAATTTAAAAAATAAAATAGCCCTAATTGAATATGCAGAATCTCTAAAAGATACTGAAGACTGGGAGATGGCAACAAATGCTATGAAAAAAGTACAATCAGATTGGAAAAAGATTGGGCATGTTCCTCGTAAGTTTTCTGATGACATTTGGAAACGCTTTAAAGCTGCCTGTAACCATTATTTTGATAGATATCATCAACAAAAAAATGTTATTAGTAAAGAACAGCAAGATGTTGTTGTTGCTAAAAAAGAATTTTTAGAATCTTTAAAGGAAAGTAAAGAAGCTACAAAAGAAACTATTTTAGAAGCAGTTAATACCTGGAAAAACTTAGGAAGTTTACCAAGAAATGTGCGTCATTTAGAAGGTAAATTTAATAAACTAATCGATAGAATGTTTGATGGTTTATCTTTAGATAAAAATGAAATATCTATGCTTAAGTTCACAAATGTTATAGATAGTTATTTTGCCGAGGAAGATCTTAGAAAGTTAGATTATGAGCAAATGTTTGTTAGAAAAAAGATGGATGAAGTTGTCAGAGAAATTCAGCAATTAGAAAATAATTTAGGTTTCTTCTCTAATGCAAAATCAGACAATCCTCTAGTTTTAAATGTTAAAAATAGAGTGAACGAGTTTAAAGAGGACTTATTACTTTGGAAGCAAAAACTTAGTTATATTAAAAAATTAGATTATTAATACATTTTTAGTTTAATGTCATAAAAAAAACTCGAAGCTTAAGCTTCGAGTTTTTTTGTGAATTTATATTTTTAGATTAAGAAAATAACTTGTCAATTTTTTCTTTTTCTTCAGCAGCTAAAGCAGCATCAACTAAAATACGACCACTATGCTCGTCAATAGTAATTTTCTTTCTATTCGCAATTTCTAATTGAACCTGAGGTGGAATCGTGAAATAAGAACCTCCAGAAGCTCCACGTTCTATAGCAACAACTGCTAAACCGTTTTTAACTTTAGTTCTAATTCTGTTGTAAGCAGTATATAAATGAGCATCTATAGACTCAGCATATTCAGCAGACTTTTTAATTAAAAGTTCTTCTTCTTTTTCTGTTTCTTTTAAGATTGCATCCAATTCAGATTTTTTATGACCTAAATGTTGTTCTTGTCTGTCTAATTTTTCTTGAGTACCACTAATCACTTCATTCTTCTGAGCAATTTTAGCTTTGAATTCAATAATTCTTTTTTCAGCCAATTGAATTTCTAAATCTTGAAATTCAATTTCTTTAGATAAAGAATCAAATTCTCTATTATTTCTAACCTTTTGCTGTTGCTCATCATACTTTTTCATTAGAACCTTAGACTCTTCTATGGCTATTTTTTTATTGTTGATGTCTGTTTCTAAGTTAGTAGCATCTTCGTTTAAATTAGAAATTCTAGTATTTAAACCGGCAACTTCATCCTCTAAATCTTCAACTTCTAAAGGTAATTCTCCTCTAACGTTTCTAATTTCGTCAATTCTAGAGTCAATTAATTGTAAATCATATAATGCTCTTAATTTCTCTTCAACTGAAACTTCTTTCTTTTTTGCCATGTTTATATATAATAAATAGGGTTTGTACTTTTTTCTGATAAAATGACTGCGAAATTACTAAATTTTTTTGTAAGATAATCGACTAAAAGGTTTTTTGTAAACTGTTCGCTTTCATAATGACCAATATCTGCCAAAAGTATGCTGTTTTCAGCTTTAAAAAACTCATGATATTTAAAATCTGCACTAATATACGCATCTGCTCCAGCTTTTTTAGCATTAGAAATAGCAAAACTACCAGAACCTCCTAAAACAGCTACTTTTTTTATTTTTTTATTGATCAAAGCAGAATGTCGAACACAATCTGTTTTCATGGTTTTCTTTAAATAGAGAAGAAAATCTTTTTCATGCATTTCTGATGATAATTCACCAATCATGCCCATTCCAATATTTTGATGCACATTTTCTGTCCTTACAATTTCGTATGCAACTTCTTCATAAGGATGATTTTCTTTTAAAGCTTCTAAAATAGCGCTCTCATATTTACTTTCATAAATAACAGAAATTTTTATTTCTTTTTCTGTGTGAAGTTTTCCTTTTTTGCCTAAAACAGGATTTGATTCTTCATTTCCTTTATAAGTTCCATTTCCTAAAATAGTAAAAGAACAATGATCATAATTGCCAATATTTCCTGCGCCAGCTAAAAAAAGAGAGTCCTTTAAAGAATCTGAGTTATTAATAGGTACATATGTGGTTAGCTTTTTTATAATCCCTTTTTTAGGAATTAAGACCTTTGTATTTTGTAAACCCAGTATTTCGGACATTTTTGCTGAAACTCCGTTTTTAGAATTGTCTAAAGCAGTGTGAGTTGCATAAATAGCAATATCATTTTTAATCGCTTTTAAAACGACTCTTTCAACATAAGAACTGCCATTTAATTTTTTTAATCCGCCAAATATTATAGGATGAAAACTAACAATTAAATTACATTTTTTAGCAATAGCTTCCTCAACAGTTTCTTCTAAAGTATCTAAAGTAACTAGAATTCCAGAAACTTTTGTATTGTAATTACCCACTAATAAACCAACATTGTCAAACTCTTCTGCGTAGTTTAATGGCGCTAATTCTTCAATATAGTTTGTGATGTCTTTTATGATCATTTTAAGAATTTATTGAAAATCAAAGTTAACATTTTTAATGTATTTTTACGCTAATGAAATTTGTTAGATTTTTATTGTTTCCTTTTGCAATTTTATACGATTTGATAACCTCAATTCGTAATTCCTTTTTTAACGCGGGTTTTTTTAAAGAAACTACATTCTACATACCAATTGTAGTCGTTGGTAATTTAAGTGTTGGAGGGACAGGGAAAACGCCTCAAATAGAATACTTAATAAGATTGTTAAAAGATTTTTATAAGGTTTCCGTATTAAGTAGAGGTTATAAGCGTAAAACAAAAGGTTTTCTACTCGTAAATGAAAATCATACAGCAAATGATGTTGGTGATGAGCCTTTACAGTATTTTAAAAAATTCACAAATATTTCTGTTGCAGTTGATGAAAATAGAGTGGAGGGTATTCATAATTTAATGGATCAAAAATCACCAGAAGTTTTATTGCTAGATGATGCATATCAACATAGAAAAGTAAAAGGAAGTTTTTATATTTTGCTAACTAAATATGATGATTTATTTACGGAAGATTTTTTATTACCAACAGGTAATTTAAGAGAGAGTAGGGCAGGAGCTAAAAGAGCAAATGTAATTGTGGTTACAAAATGTCCTTTTGATTTAAAAGAAGTAGAAAAAGAAAATATTAAAAGAAAGTTACAGCAATATAAAAAGGAAGTTTATTTTACGACAATTTCTTATGCTGATAAAATATCAGGAAGCCAGCAATTACCATTAGAAGAATTAAGAAAGTTTGAAGTTTTATTAATTACAGGAATTGCAAATCCAACTCCATTATTAGAGTTTTTAACTAAAAAAGAAATTAAGTTTACACATTTAAAATTTGCGGATCATCATCATTTTACATCCAAAGAGATAGAAGGAATTAAACAAAAAATTGATATTATAAGTGATGATAAAAAGTTAATTTTAACCACAGAAAAAGATTACTCTAGGCTTTCTAGTAAGTTAAAAGAGCTTTCTTTTTTACAAATCGAAACTCGTTTTTTAGACGCCGAAAAAAATTTTAACGATCTTATAAAATCCCATATAAAGCAAAACCAATGTTAAAATCAGCAGTTTTTTGATTTTTGTTTTAGATTCATACTTTTCTGATTACCCAATATTCCTAATGGTTTAAGTAAACCTTTTTAATAATAAATAGTTTTAAGTGTTTTGACAACTCCAATTGGTATTATTTTTGATACTTTTGAAGAAATAAAGTTTATTATGAGACAATTAGTTTTCGCTTTTATTATCTGTTTTTGTATAACTCAAGTTTATTTTGCGCAAGATGTCGTTAGATTAGGTGAAGAATATATAGAGAGTAGTGAGGTTAAATTAAATTGGATGCCAACCTACAAAGAGGCATTAAAGAAATCTAGAAAAGAAAAAAAACCAGTTTTAATTTACTTCACAGGTTCAGATTGGTGTGGACCCTGTAAGGTTTTGGTTAAGGATTTATTTTATACTAAAAAATTTAAATCGTTAGCTGATAAAAATTTAATTCTTTTAGAAGTTGATCTTCCTAGAAGATTAGATATTATTTCACCAGACAAGATGAAAGAAAATAAGATTCTTCAAAAAAAATATAGAGTAAAAGCTTTTCCTACATTAATGATTATTAATCATAGAGGTAAAAAAATTGCTGAAAAAAAAGGCTATATTGTGACTGAATATTATTACCCTTTTTTACAATCACAAATTAATAAATATTAAAAAGTATATAAAATAGTTGAAGTTAATTTACTTCGTTTTTTATCCTTCTAAAGAATCTAAATATTATTGTCGATTGATTTTACTTAAAAGTATTTCTGTTATTAAGCATACCTAAAAGAGAAGAAGTTTAATTACACGATCATCTCTTTTAATAATTAAACTCTCCAAAATTTCTTAATGTTTATTGTTTTAAACTTTAATGCTATAGAATCAGTTACTGTGAGTACTCTTTTATTATACAAATCATTTTTGGAGTCTTTTCTTCTCGTATTTCTATAGGTTTTAATAGTAATAATGACTTCGTTTGTTAGAATAATAAACTTCTAAAGTATTGAATAATTTTTATGTAAGAAAAAACGAAGCAAATTTGCTTCGTTTTTTGTACTAATAAATTATTAAGATGTGAGTAATCTATTTTTGATTAACAACTCTAAAAGTTGTTCTTCTGTTTATTGCGTGTTCAGCTTCAGAACAAACAACCCCATCAGAACATTTATTTAATAACCTAGATTCTCCGAAACCTTTAGCGTATAACTGAGTTGTATTAATACCTTTAGAAATTATATAATCTGTAACTGATTTTGCTCTTCTGTCAGATAAATTTTGATTGTCTCTTTTTGTTCCCCTCATATCAGTATGAGATTCAATAAACACAGCAACACCATCGTTTAAGATTGGTAATAACCTAGCATCAATAATTCGTTTAGCACCATCATTTAAAGTAGCACTAGAAAAATCCCAATTTATTGGTAATGGAGTGTTGTTTACTAATCTACAATCTACTGATTTCCATGAGGTAAGCCCTCCTTTTTCAATTAAAATTTGTTTTGTAATAGATCTGTAAACAGCAGGAATCGTTGTTTCTTCTGTAAAAGCATCTTTTACAAGTATTGTTTTTTCGATAGTTACATATTCAGGTTCAGTTTGCACTAAAGTGGTAGCAGGTCTCTTGACCATAACCTTTCTCTTGTAAGTTTTTCTTAATCCAGGAATAGAAATTTTTATAGTAGTTGCATCACTTAATAATTTCTCTACAGGCATTGTTTTAAACTCAGCAGGTGAAGGTTTGTAACACCAATATCTACAATCATCAGGATCATTAGAATCACAATCTGGCATTTTTTCACTCATTTCCCAATTTGCAAATGCAGCCCTGGTTTCTACCGTTTCAAAACTTTGATTAAAGACAGCTTTATTGACTTCTAATCTTGAACCATCTTCTTTTTCGTAATAGGTAACTTCTTGAGTTCCCCAAACAGCAGGTATTATTAAAACCTCTTCACCAGCTTCTTTAGTCAAAACCTTTTCTTGAATCGTTCTGTATTGTGCTGGATGTGTAACTATTTTTCTATATTTTGGTGAAACAGCAACATTGAAGGTTTCATTTCTCCAAACATCTGGAGTTTTACAGCGAACATAACACTTTCCTGGCTCAGGGTTTTCTGGTAAATCTTGCCCAAAAGCAACAGTCGCAATCATTAGAAAGGTGATATTGAATAAGATTTTTTTCATACAATTAAACATTGATAAATATATTTTTATAATAAATATGCTTTGTGCCAAATGTACTAAAAAACATTTATAAATTATAAATAAATATATAGAAATTATAGTTCATTATAAAACAAGTTTTTAATAATTCCGTCTGAAAGGCCAATCTTAGGAACATATATTTTTGTTGCTCCACTCCATTTCATCGCAGATAAATAAATTTTTGTTGCAGGTATAATAACATCTGCTCTGTCAGGATTTAAACTTAATTCTGATATTCTTTCTTGATAGCTCATTTGTTTTAAAAACTGATATTGAGCATTTAGATAAATAAAAGATATAGGCTTTCCTTCTGTTCTTCCGGATATTTTAAATAGTTTGTTAATATTACCACCAGAACCAATTAAGGATGTTTTTTTTAAATTTTTAGTATTCTTTTTAACCCATTTTTCCACTTGATCAAAAATTTCCTTATTCACAGATTTTTTATTGTTTAATAAGCGAACTGTACCCATTTTAAAAGACTTTGAG
>JBNMNZ010000070.1:0-7151 GCA_051276605.1 Polaribacter sp.
GAAAACATTTCGTTTATCAATCAATTTTACAAACAATCCTTACTTAAAAAAAGAATTATTATGATGAAAAGAACACAATCAAAAAAAATGAATCAGTTAAAGTATTTGTTATTGATACCTGTATTAGTAAGTATGCTTTTTTATACTTCTTGTTCAGAAAACTTTTCCGCAGATGTCGGTGAAAGTAAAAAAGAATTACAAACTAGATATTTTGAAATGAAGGAAGGTGAAGAGACGACTAGTAAGGGTGAAAAAGAAACCTATTTAGATAGTTATTTTGGTATCGGGAAACCAGCAGGACTGGAAGTTACATATAGTGACCTTACTCTAAACGAAAAATCGGAATATGATGCAATAACGGGTAGGATGCAGAAAATACCGAAAAATGTGCTTTCAGACATGTACACGCATAAAATATTTAAAGGAAAAAATAATAGAAAGATTTTAGCAACTATTCTCGATTTTTCTAAAATGAAAAGAGATGAAAATACAGAAATAGTTACCGAAACAGAAGAAGTTTCCTTTATGGTGATTGATAAAGCACCAACATTTCCAGGTTGTGAATCTGGAGATAAAGATTGTTTTTCTAAAATGGTCCAGAAACATTTTTCTAAAAATTTTGATGCTAAAATGGTAAATGGTTTGGGCTTATCTGCAGGAAAGAAAAGAATTTTTATTGGTTTTAAAATTGATAAAGAAGGCAATATAATAGATGTACAAGCAAGAGCACCACACATAGATATTAAAGAAGAAGTGTTATTGGTAATGAGTTCTTTACCTAAAATGATTCCGGGAGAAAATAAAGGTGAAAAAGTGAATGTAAAATATTCAATTCCTTTTACAATTGTTGTAAAATAAAAAAATGCTTATGAAAAAGAAAATTTTAATTGTATTCCTATTTACAATCTTAAAAGTCGGGGCACAAACCTCGACTTTTTCTGTTGCAGATAGTTTATTCCAGAAAGGCAGGTACAAATTAGCTCTAAAAGAGTTAGAAAATAAACCATCTTCCTTTTTATCAAATTATAAAAAAGCAGTTATTTATGAATCTATAGACAACTATAAAAAAACGGCTGAGTTTTTAGAGAAGGCAATCACTATTAAAGATGATGAAAAAGTAAAATTAAAATTAGCGAAAAATTATCGTCGTTTAAAGAAATCAAAAAAAGCAATTTTAATTTACGAAGAAATTTTGTCAAAAGATTCATTGAATTTGGTTTTGCAATATCAATTAGGGAAGTTGTATCTGATTACTAGAAACGCTGAAAAAGGGGCAACTATTTTTAAATATTTAATTAAGATGGATGCAACAAATGCCAATTACTCTTATCATTTGGGTTTGGCTTTTGCGTTAAAGGGTAAAAGAGATCCTATGATTAATAGTTTTATTGACACGTTTGAAAAAGATAACATGCACTTAAAAGCAATTACAAGATTGGCTAAAAGTTTCAAAAAATTAAAAGATATAGATTCCACGCAATTATTTGTCGATAAGGGTTTAGTGCTTTCACCCAATCATTTTGAATTGAATCAATTAAAAATAAACCAACTCTTTAAAGATAAAAAGTATAAAGAAACATTGCCATTTTTACTAAATATTGATTCGTTGCACAAAAAAGATACCTACATCACAAATGCATTAGGAAAGGTATACTATAATTTAGATAGTTTAGATACGTCAAAGAAATATTTTAAAAAGTTGTCTTATATAGATTCAGAAAATTACAAAGCAAATACATATTTGGGCCATATTGCGATGAAAGAGAAAGACTACAAAGCTGCTATGATTAATTATATGGTCGCTACTTTTAAAGGACAAGAAGATAGAGACGAAGAATATTATGGTTTGGCAATGATGTATTACGAAACCAAAAAACCAAAGCAAGCTATGAAAGCTTTTGAGCAGGCTTTTAAAGAAAATAGAGGGAATTACAGGGCTTTGTATCAGTTAGCAAAAATCTCGGATGATTATTACAAAGAAAAGAAGATTGCGTATCGGCATTATATAAAATATATTGAAACTTTTTATGATACAGACGAAGACATAGCTGCTTTCGTAAGAAGTAGAATAAAAGAGATTAAAAAGGAGTATTTTTTACGAGGAGAAAGTTTAAAATGAATGTCAACTAAATTTAGTAATTTCACACAATAAATTATTTTATGTTTTTGCGTTTTTTTACTTTTTTGATAGTCGTTATCTTTTGCACTTCGTGCGATAAATTATCATTCACAAAAAATAAAGATTTACACGTTTTAGATACTATTGTAGACTTTACTTCTGTAGATTTTTCACCGTCATTTAAACCCTGTGACTCTCTTATTGATAAAATAAAAAAGGCTGCTTGTTTTAGAAATACCATTCATAAAAAAATTGGAGCCGAGTTGCAAAAGCACTCTTTAACAATCAAAGATTCTATTGATGAAGTTGTTTTTTTAGATATTTTAATTACCAAAAAAGGAGCTGTTATTTTTCAAGAAATTACTTCAACAGAAAATTTAAAACAGCAATTACCGCAGTTAGATAGCTTATTGAGACAGAGTGTTCAAAAATTACCTTACATTTACCCTGCTATTAAAAGAGGAATTCCAGTAACTACAATGTATAGATTGCCTATAAGAATTTTATTAAAAGACTAATTTTAAATTTTAAATAAAAAATATAATACCTATCTAATTCATGTTTTTTTTAACCCCCCCCAGTAAAAAATATATCAATTTTAATTGATATTCCATATATGAATAACTTGCTAAAAAAATTTCGAAAATTTGGAAAACTTGGAAAAGTTGAAAATTTTGAGGTCAAAAATAATAGTTTATGCCTTTTTTTGATAGGCCCTGTATTGTTTCTTTATTCCTATTTAAATAATAACTACGGTGATGAAGCCATAAGAATAGAAGGAGCCAGAGAAGTCTTTGCTTTATTTTTTCTAGGCACTAGTATTTTGCCTCTTATTTTTAAAAAAACAATTACTCATTTTTATGGTTGGGTCGTCTTTTTAGTAATGCTAATTTTTACTCATTATTTATTAATTAACTTACAGCTTAATAGTTTTAATATTCGTCTTATTTTAGGCTTCTATGCTTTTGTATTTGGTTCTGTTCTATTGTTTAATAATAGAACATTTATCAATTTTTATTTGTTGACTGTATCTCTTCATTTGTTACAGAAATTAATGACGTCTCAAATAGATGATGTCACTTATTATGCAGTTTTAAGTTCTTTTTCTTTAATAATTATCTTTGGTTTGATTCTTTTAAATGATGCTGCAAGTTATAGAAGAGTCCTTTCTAAAAAAAATAAAGGTTTAGAGAAAGGTAAAATAAAAAGAACATTAGATTTAAAAAAAAGAGCCAAAGATTTAGAAGAAAAGAATAAAGATTTAGAAGATTTCGCTCACATTATTTCTCATGATTTAAAAACACCTTTAAGAAATATATTAGCATTATCTCATTGGTTAAGAGATGATGTAGAAGATAACAATACAATAGCTATTAAAAAGAACTTAACACTAATAGATAAGCAAGTAGTTCAAATGGATTTGATCATAGAAGGTGTTTTAAACTACTCTTTACAAAATGAGGCAACAAGTAGTAACGAACAAGTAGATTTAGATGATTTAATTAAAGATATAATAGTATTAAACAAAAATAATGTTTGCTTCATAACTATAAAAAATAAGCTGCCACTTGTAACAATTAACAAATCTCAAATACTTCAAATTTTTCAGAATCTAATTCAAAATGCAATTAAATATAATGATGAAGAAATATGTAAAATTGAAATTGACTATACCCAAAATGATGAGTTTTATACTTTTTCAATAAAAGATAATGGGATTGGAATTGATGATAAACACCATAAGAAAATATTTAAATTATTTCAAAAATTAGAAATAAAGAAAGGTGTAAATTCTACAGGTATAGGTTTGTCTTTAGTAAAGAAAATAGTTAATAGAAATAAAGGCAAGATATATTTAAAAAGTCAAGTTAATAAGGGAACAACCTTTTATTTTACATTGCCAATTTAATTCAACATCTCCCAAAGTTTATCTTTTAATTCTTGCAAACCAGTTTCAGCAACAGAAGATATAAATATAGCCTTAACACCTTTTGGTAGTTCTTCTTTTATTTCTGCTTGTAACTCCTCATCTAACATATCTGTTTTAGAAATAGCTAAAAGTCTGTCTTTATCTAACAACTCAGGATTGTGCTTTTTAAGCTCATTTAACAAAATATCGTACTCTTTATTGATATCATCACTATCTGCAGGAATTAAGAATAATAGCGCAGAATTACGCTCTATATGACGTAAAAAACGATGCCCTAAACCTTTACCTTCTGCGGCACCTTCAATGATTCCAGGGATATCTGCAATTACAAATGTTTGATGATTTCTGTGTTCTACAATTCCTAAGTTCGGTTTTAATGTAGTAAAAGCATAATCTGCAATTTTAGGTTTTGCAGACGTTAAAACGGATAATAAAGTCGATTTACCCGCATTCGGGAAACCTACTAAACCAACATCAGCTAATAACTTTAATTCCATTCTAAACCAACCATCTAGACCATCTATACCTGGTTGCGCATATCTCGGAGTTTGATTTGTAGAAGATTTAAAGTTCCAGTTTCCTAGCCCACCTTTTCCACCTTGTAATAAAACTACTTCTTTTTGGTTTTCTGTAATTTCTAAAATAATTTCATCTGTATCTGCATCTCTTATAATCGTACCTAAAGGAACATCAATGAAAATATCTTCAGCATCATGACCAGTACTTCTACTTTTGCTACCTGCTCCACCACCATCAGCTCTAAAATGGCGTTTAAATTTTAGATGAAACAACGTCCACATATTTTTGTCACCACGTAAAATAATGTGCCCTCCACGTCCACCATCTCCACCGTCAGGACCACCTTTGGTAATGTATTTTTCTCTATGGAGATGCACAGAACCTTGTCCGCCTTTTCCAGAAGAAGCATATATTTTTATATAATCGACAAAATTTCCTTCAGTCATAATTGTTGTGTAATTGTTAAAATATGTAATTGCAGTGCGAACTATGTATTTAAAAGCTTATGCTTCTATAAGAGCACAAAGTTACATATTTTAAAGGGTATCAAACACTTTTGAAATTCGTTGTGTAATTTCTTCAATAGAACCTACACCATTAATTCCATAGTATTTATTTTGAGTTTTAAAATAGCCTTCTAGAATAGCCGTTTTTGTATTGTATTCATTAAAACGATTTCTGATTTTTATTTCATCAGTATCATCAATTCTACCACTAGTTTTTCCTCTCTCTAAAAGACGCGCCACTAAAGTGTCTTCTGGAACTTCTAATGCTATCATTCCGTTTATTTGTTCTCCTTTTTCAGATAAAAAAACATCTAAAGCTTCTGCTTGAGATTCAGTTCTTGGAAAACCATCAAAAATAAAACCTTTAGCATCTGCATTTCTTTCAACTTCAGCTTTTAGCATATTAATGGTTACATTGTCAGGAACTAGGTTCCCTTCATCCATATATTTTTTGGCCAACAAACCTAATTCGGTTTGTTTTTTAATATTGAAACGAAAGACATCACCAGTAGAAATATGCACTAAATTGTAGCTGTTTTTTAAAAATTCTGCTTGCGTTCCCTTTCCTGCTCCTGGAGGACCAAATAATACAATGTTTTTCATTTTTGGTTGTGTTGATAATTGATATATAGCTGGGTAGTTTCGACCTAATCCATTGTAATCTAATCCGTAACCAACAATAAATTTATCTTCAATATTTTTTCCGATATAATCTATTGGTAATTCTTTTCTAAATACATCTGGCTTAAAGAATAACGTAGCAACTTTTAGTTGTTTTAAGTTTTTATCTCTAAAGATATTGTAAATTTCTTGTAGCGTATTACCAGTATCAATAATATCTTCTAATATAATTACAGTTCTTCCTGTTAAATCTTCATTAATACCTACTAATTGCTTTACGTTTTCTGTAGAAGAAGTACCATTATATGAAGCTAATTTTACAAATGAAACTTCACAGTCTCCGTTAAATTCTCTAATAAAATCTGCAGCAAAGAGAAAGCATCCATTTAAGATTCCTACAAAAACTGGAACTTCATCTTTTGGTAAATCTGCTTTTACTTGTAGTGCAAGAAATTTTACTATGGTAGAAATTTCATCCTTATTAATATAAGGTTTAAAGTATAAATCGTGAAGTTTAATGATTTTCATGAGAATACAAATATAGTCGCTATAATTTGAATGAAGAAACCGTTTTTAATCTGACATCCCAGGAATTAAAAACGGTTTTAAATTATTTTAAAATATAATTATTTATTTTTTTCTTCTTTTTTAGAAGTGTCATACATAATTGGCGTTGCTACAAATAATGATGAATAGGTACCAACCGCTACACCAATAATTAAAGCAAACATAAATCCTTTAATAGAATCTCCACCAAATGTAAAGATTACGATCATTACTAACAATGTTGTCAATGACGTGTTTATCGTTCTACCTAGGGTTGAACTTAATGCTCTGTCTACAACTTCGCTATATTTCCAGTTTGGATGTGCTCCTGTAAACTCTCTAATTCTATCAAAAATTACAACCGTATCATTCAGAGAGTAACCGACTACTGTTAGTATGGCGGCAATAAATGATTGACCAATTTCCATATCAAAAGGCATAAAGCTATATGTAATAGAGAATACACTTAATACAATTAATACATCATGAAAAACTGCAATTACAGCTCCTATTGAGAATGATACTTTTCTAAAACGTAATAAGATGTATAAGAAAACGACTAATAGAGAACCAAATACTGCATATAATGCTGATGTTTTAATATCATCTGCAATTGAAGGTTCTACTTTTATAGAACTCATTACACCTGCTCCTTGTTTCTCGAAACCTGGTTTAAATTGGTTGTATGAAGTGGTTCCTAAATATGATTTCAATCCTGTAAATAAAGCGTTTTGAACTTCTTCATCTACACTTGGACCTTCTTCTTCAATTTTATAAACTGTTGTAATTTTTAATTGATTGTCAGAACCGTAGGTTTTTACTTCAGGAGCTGTACCAAAAACATCTTTTAAGGTTCCTGCAACTTCAGTAGCACTCATTGTTTGGTCGAAACGAACAACATAAGAACGGC
>JBNMNZ010000071.1:0-7142 GCA_051276605.1 Polaribacter sp.
TCATTATCTGTAACATCCTTTAATAACGGATTATTTTCTAGCTCTTGCTTTAGTTCGTCTTTAACAGCTTTTAATTCTTTAATATTGGTTCCTAATAAAGAAACTGCAACTGGACTTCCTCCAAAGTTACCGCCAGATCCAAACACCAAACTCTCTACACCATATAGTTTACCAACTTTTTGCTGAATAGAATTTGTAATTTCTGGCGATGAAAAATCCCTAGTTTCACCAGGTAAAAGATTAACGCTTAAAGTTGCATTTGCACTTCCAGGACCCACTCTTTTAATTATATTTTCTACTATATGTAATTTACCAGTTTGGTTTTCTGTGTATTCTGTATCAACCAACCAAACCTTATCTTCAATAAAAGAGATCAAAGAATCTGTAATTTTCTCATTAGTTCCTTGTGGCATGTTCAGGGTGATTTTAACTTGATCACTTGCAATTCTTGGAAAAAAAGAACTCTTAACAATCCCCCCCTTTAAGGCAGAAAAACTTATTAAAAATGAGGCTACAAATAGACAAAAAATAAAAAATTTATTATCTAAAGAAAACTTTAAAAATGGCACATAATATGCATCTCTAAATTTCCCTAACAGCGTATCTGCTCTTTTATTTATCTTCTTAAAAAGTGCATCAACTTTATTTGTTTTTTCCTCTTCTCCGTTTTCTAATTTTTTTCTATCTAAAGCTTTCGAGTGTGCAATATGTGCCGGAAGAATTATTAAAGCTTCGATCAAAGAAACACTTAAGGTCAGTATGACAATTGTAGAAACCTCACCAAAGAAACTTCCTATTCTACCATCCACAAAAAAGAAGGTAGAAAATGCAATTATTGTTGTTAAAATAGCCGAAACGATTGGAGGAATTACTTCCATTGTTCCGTCTATAGCAGCCCTAATTTTAGATTTCCCTAAATCGTAATAATGATGGTAAATATTTTCTCCAATCACAATTCCGTCATCTACCAAAATACCAATGACAATAATCATCCCAAATAGCGATAAAACATTAATCGTAACACCTAATTGTGCGGCAAAAATAAACATCCCTAAAAAAGAGATAGGCAACCCAAAAGCAACCCAAAATGCCAAACGTACGTTTAAAAATAATGCCAAGAAAAAGAGTACTAAAAGGATTCCTGAAATTGCATTTTTAGTTAACAACCAAGTTCTATCATTTAATGTTGTACTTCTATCACTTGTAACACTTAACTGAACATTTTGCTGTTCTTGGTTGTATTTATAAATGTACTCTTTAATTTTATCTGCTGATGAAATTAAGTCTTCGTTATTAGTGTTACTAACCGTAATATCTATAGCTAAATTTCCATTATAATACAATCTATCTGGATTCTCCGACCAAGTATCTCGTAAATCTGCAACATCTTTTAAACGGATAATGTTTCCGTTAATTTCAGTTCTAACAATAAGGTTTTGCAACTCAACTCCATAATAAGAACGATTACTAGCTCTAATTAAATAGTCTTCATCCGCAGTTTTTATGTTTCCACCTGTGATTAAAATATTTGAATTTCTTACCGCATTTGCTACTTCTGTGATCGATAAATTATAGGCTCTTAAATCGTTCTCACGAACAGCAATTTCAATTTCTTCATCCGGATAACCAGTAATGGCAACTTGAGAAATTCCATCAATCCCACGAATATCATTTTCTACATTTCTTGCATATTGCTTTAAGGCCTTTAAAGAAACCTTTTCTCCACTTACTGTAAAACTGATTGTTGGACGATTATTTTCAACTTTTGCAATTACAGGTGGCTCCATACCTGACGGAAAAGAAGGAACTCTATCTACTGCATTTTTTACATCAGATAAAACAACATCTATATTTTTTCCTTTTTCTACCTCAACGTTTACACTTGCAGAATTTTCTCTTGAAACAGAAGTGACCCTTTCTACACCAACAATTCCTTTTAAATTATCTTCAATCTTAAGCACAACACCTTCTTCCATTTCTGCAGGAGAAGCTCCTGGATACGCCAAAGAGATTCTAATTAATTGTGAATCAGTCAATGGGAAAAAAGACGATTTCATGCTAATAGCACCTAAAATTCCGAAAACAAAAAATGCCAATATAATTACATTTACAGCAACAGGGTATTTTATAAAATAAGTAATAATTTTTTTCATGAATTACTTGTTTTCATTGATTTTTACAATCATGCCGTCAAAAGCTCCTGGTAAGGTTTGCGTCAAAATTTTATCGTGATTTTTTAATCCTTTAATCACGACAATTTCAGCTCCAAAATAAACAGGGTTTACATCTATAAGAGATAAAATACTATCATTTTTAACGGTATAAACAGCTGTATTATCTACCAATAGTTTTCTAGATATTTCGATAGCATCAGATTCTGATTTTGCAACTACATTTGCTTCTAAAAACATTCCTTCTTTTAAATCAGGGTGTTTTACATCTATATATACGTTTATAGTTTGAGAGACTTGATCTATTTTTCCATTTACACGTGCAACTGTTCCTGCATAGTTCTTAGATTTATTTAAATTTGACAGCGCAACTGGATTACCCACTTTTAATAAATCTGCAAACTCAGCATTTATTGCAACTTCCATTTCATATATACTTGGATCTATAAATTCTCCTAATTTTTGACCGACTCTAACCAAAGTTCCTGGATTAACAGCAACTTCGGTTAAAACACCCGTAAAAGGTGCTTTAATCTGATGCTTTTGCAAGCGAACTTCTAAATTCTTAACAGTATAATAAGCTGTTAAAATCCCACTACCAGAAATAAAATATTTTTCTTTATCCGAAGAAAAATCTGGAAGTTTAGCTACCGTTTCATTCATGTCGAAAGCGTTTAAATAACGTTCCCACTTTTTAAAATCGTTCGGATAATCTAATCTTACATCTGGCATTATAGCAGTAATTAGATTGTATAAATTACTTTTCTGGGATTGCAAACCAGCATAAAATTCTTCGCTATTTATGCTTAATAAAGTTTCTCGTTTATAAAAATTTGTTCCTGCTTTAAATGCTTTTTTTGATGGCTTTAAAATTCCTTGAACTTCGGAAAATAGTTCAATTTTATTTTTTGCAATAAGGCTTCCACTTGCAGATAAAATAATAGGAATATCCTTTTTTTTGACATTTTCCACAAAAACAGTTTTAATTATTTTCTTAAAATTAGGTTTTGGTTTTTGATTTTTTTCAATAAAGTAGTTCCCTAAAAAAACTGCAGCAGCAATTAGGAAGACTCCTAAAATAGCTAGAATTATTTTTCTCATAATTAGTTGGTTGATCTAAATGATAAATTAATTATAATGATTTTACAAATGTACTTTTTACAATATTCAATTTCTGTAACATTAATCACAACATTGTTAAAGAAATGTTATAATTATCATTTTAAAACTAAAGTTTCTAGAATCGGTTTTTTTTATCACCTTTATTTCTTATTCTGCATAATATCTTCTAACTTTAGAATTTCTCATGCTTTTCAAAGTTCCAAAATAAATGATTGAAGCAGTGTTAATATAAATTCTATAAAAGGACTTGAAATTAAAAACAAAAAAATTAGCTCAATAAAATAGCACATTATTACCCAAGAAAACGGAACTATGGAAATTAAAAAAAACTATTAGAAGGCTCTAAAAATTTAACAAATTATATGACTTAATTTGATTTACTGCAAGAACACAAATACCGCGCTATTTTTCTCTTCTATAGATGAAATTCCGGCTAAAATTTGGGAAGGACTAAAATGTACAGAAAACATTTATTTTCATCCAAGTTTTATAAAAGCATTAGAGAAAAATCATCCTGAAATACTCTTTTCTTACATTGTTTTGGTTGATGAAAATAATCATCCAACAGCTTTTGCAAGTATAAAAATTATTGACTTTCATTTAAAGTCTATTAAAAATGATTTAGAATTTTTAAAAAATATTGGCAGAAGATTACATGTTTTTCCTGATAAAAAACCACTAAAATTATTGATTTGTGGAAACACTTTTGTGAGTGGAGAACATGGCGTTTTTATTAAAAAAAATCAAAACAAAAAAGCTATCATAAAAGAACTTGCAGAAAGTATTAATCATTTTGTAAATTCTGATAAAAAATTAAAAAAACAAATTGACGCATTCTTAGTAAAAGACTTTGCTAAAGAGTCACTTTTTATTACAGATGAATTAAAAGACTTTAAATATCACACGTTTTTAGTAGAGCCAAACATGCGACTTCAACTACAAGAAAATTGGCGAAATTTTGATGATTATCTAGCATCAATGAAAACAAAATTTAGAGTAAAAGCAAGAAAAGCCTTTAAACAGAGTACAGAAATCCGTGTAGAAGAAGTTACCTTAGAAAACATTGACAGGAAATTACTAAAAATGACGGCTTTATATGAAAGAGTTGCTTCGAACGCAGGTTTTAATTTGGGTAACTTTAATTTAGAAACCTATAAAGATTTAAAAGAAAAATTAGGGGATGATTACATCTTAAAAACCTATTGGCTAGAGGATAAGATTGTCGGTTTTATTTCTGGGGTAATCAATCAAAAATCTCTAGACGCACACTTTGTTGGCATTGATTATAATTTAAATAGAGAATATGCAATCTACCAAAGAATGCTGTATGATTACATAGAAATTGCTATCAATAAAAAATTAAAAACTATTAATTTTGGAAGAACAGCTAGTGAAATTAAAAGTTCTGTTGGTGCAGAACCACAAGATCTAACGATGTATCTTCGTCATAAAAAAAGTCTTACAAACAGAATTTTAAAGCTATTTTTGCAACGTGTGCAACCAACACCATTTCAACAAAAATTCCCTTTTAAAACAGTAAAAAAACCTCATGAATAACAGCAAAGAACTTATAGAACTTTTAGATTTAAAAGAAATTGAAAACAATGTTTTTTCTGGAGAGAGTGTAACTATTGGAAGTCCTAAAGTGTTTGGCGGTCAGGTTTTAGCACAGGCGGTAAATGCTGCTTACAGAACAATCAAAGAAAATAGATTTATAAATTCTTTACATGCTTATTTTTTAGAAGCTGGAGATTTAACAATACCGATCAATTACCATGTTGCAGTAATGAGAGATGGGGGTAGTTTTTCGACAAGAAGAGTTACAGCAAAACAAAATGATAAAACTATTTTTATTTTGGCTGCTTCTTTTCATAAAACTGAAGAAGGTTTTGAGCATCAATCAGTAATGAACAAAAATATAAAACAGCCTGAAGAATTATTGAGTTGGGAAGAAATGATTACTAAGTTTGGCGATTTTCTACCAAAGTCTTTAAAAGGTTTTTTGAGTATTGAACGTCCAATCGATTTTAAACCGGTGCATGTTCCCAATCCTTTAAAAAGAGAAAACTTACCTGCAAAAGAAGAAATTTGGTTTAAATTAAAAGGAAACATTCCAAAAATGGATTTACCTTTAAAACATCAAATTTTGACTTACATCTCTGATTATAATGTATTAAATGCTGCATTTAATCCGAATGCAAAAGAATATAATTTTGGGAATACTCAAACGGCTAGCTTAGATCATTCTATGTGGTTTTTTAGAGATTTTGATTTTGATGATTGGATGTTATTCTCTGCTGAATCACCGAATGCTTATGGAGCAAGAGGTCTATCCAAAGGAAATATCTATACAAGAGATGGCAAATTAGTGGCTTCTTTTGCACAAGAAGGTTTGTTAAGACCTATGAAAAATAAGCAGTAAGTAAAATTAAAAAAACAAGACAAATGAGTCCAATTATATATGTTTTAACTACAAATGGTTTGTTGTTTTTATTAAGTATTATTTTCTGGAAGTTTCCACCAAAGAAAATCAATAATTTATATGGTTACAGAACTTTTAAAGCCATGCAAAATCAAGACATCTGGAATTTTGCGAACATCATTTTTAACAAGAATTTATTGATGTATGCCGGTTTATCTTTTATTGCAACGATGCTTCTAGCCAATTTTATTGCAAATGAATTAACTTGGCAACCTATGGTTGTAGCAATTCTATCTATTGTTGTGAGTATTATTAAAACGGAAAGAGCCTTGTCTGATAATTTTACAGAAGAAGGGAAAAGGAAGTAGAAATGAAAAAAATTGCGCTTAAAAAAGTTCTATCTAAATTTAATTTGCTTCCAATTATTGAGCAAATAAATTTTCGCCGACAAAAGTGGCATAACAGAAAAAGTAATCATGAATTTAGAAAGAAGAATCCTACTGTAAAACTTCCACCAGATTTTTATTTATATGAAACTTTTAACCTGAATTACGATAAGTTTTATACCAATGGAAAACCAACTGCAACTTGGTTGGTAAATCATATCAGTGAGTTTAAAGATTTTAAAAATCTTTCTATTTTAGATTGGGGTTGTGGAACTGGAAGAATTTTAAGACATCTACCATATATTTTAGACACCTCTAATTCTTTTTACGGTTCAGATTATAATAAAAAATATGTAAAATGGTGTTCGGAAAATTTAGAAGGAATTCAATTTAAAAATAATTACCTAAAACCCCCTTTGGCATTTAAAGACGATTCTATGGATATTATTTATGGAATATCAATTTTTACGCACCTTTCTGAAGAATTACATTTTTCTTGGATCCAGGAATTAACAAGAGTTTTAAAAAATGGAGGAATTTTATTTTTGACAACTCATGGAGATGCTCACATGTTTAAACTTTTACCAAAAGAGCAAGTCCTTTATGATAAAGGCAACTTAATTGTTCATGCGTATAAAAAAGAAGGAAATAGATTATATGCTTCTTACCAATCTCCTGAATTTTTTAGGAGCCTTTGTTCTAAAAACAATTTAGAAGTTCTAAAACATATTCCTGGAGACAACCTTAACAACAAACCACAGCAAGATGTTTGGGTTTTAAGACTTACTAAAAATTAGCGACAAAAGAAACAGATAAATTTCTTCCTGGAGAAGATATCCCAGAAGCAAATTCGATATAATGTTCATCAAAAAGATTGTCTAATCTTGCTTGCACAGAAAAATTTTCGGTTACTAAATAGCGTCCATTTATACCAATAGTCATCCAGCTTGGAGTTCCAAAATAAATGTCTTCATTATTAGCTGCATTTGCATCAACTATAGGTGTTAAGTCATGATTATCAATTCCTTCAGTAAAATTAAA
>JBNMNZ010000072.1:0-7058 GCA_051276605.1 Polaribacter sp.
TATCATATTATGGTTTGTTTTTCCAATGAATCTTATAAGAAAGAAGTAGAAACATTAAACGTATTGTCTAATGGAAGTGTAGATGGTTTAATCGTCTCTATAGCCAATGAAACCCTTAAAAATAGGGATTTTAAGCATTTTGTGGATTTGGTTTCAGAAGAAATTCCATTAGTTTTATTTGATAGAGTTGTTGATGAGATTTTGTGTGATAAAGTTGTTGTTGATGATGTTGGTGCAGGTTATAAAGCTACAAAACACTTATTGAAAAATGGTTGTAAAAAAATTGCTTTAATTACTACTCCTAGTCATGTAAATGTTGGTGCTTTAAGAAGGCAGGGCTATGAAAAAGCATTAATAGAAGCGTATATTAAAACTGATAAAAAACTAATTATTGAAGTTGATGAGAAACAAGATATCAAAAAACAAATAGAGAAAGTTTTTGAAGAAGATATTGATTCCGTTTTTGCTGTAAACGAAATTTATGCAGCCAACTCAATGAGAATAGCAAAAGAGAAAGGATTAAATATACCAGAAGAGTTCTCTATAATAGGTTTTACAGATGGTTTAATCTCAGAATATTCATCACCATCGATGACTACAGTTGCACAACACGGGTTTACAATGGGTAAACAAGCTGTAGAATTATTGATTGAAAGAATTGAAAATGAATCTGAAACCTTTAATCCTAAAAGAATTGTCATTTCAAGTGATTTAAGGTTACGAGAATCTACGAAACCGTCGTCGTAAATTTTATAGTTGTTTTTTATCAAATTTACAAAAAAAACATATATTTGTTGCAATATTAAGATTTATCAATAAATTACATTCCACAAAATTTATTAATTGATAAGTCTAAACACTTATCGTAATATTCATTTATAATATTCGATAATGGAAAAGCGTAAGTTAAGCTTCTGGCAAATCTGGAACATGAGTTTTGGATTTCTAGGAATACAATTTGGATTCGCCCTTCAAGGTGGATTTATGTCAAGAATTTTTCAAACGTTAGGAGCAGGAAAGGAAGAGATTCCTTTGCTTTGGATCGCAGCACCTCTAACAGGATTACTTGTACAACCAATAATTGGTTATATGAGTGATAGAACTTGGAGTGTAAAATGGGGTAGAAGAAGACCTTATTTTTTAGTAGGTGCAATTTTAAGTTCATTAGCACTGTTTTTTGTTCCTCATTCACCTGCATTATGGGTTGCAGCTGGTTTTTTATGGATTTTAGATGCGTCTATAAATATTTCTATGGAGCCATTTAGAGCTTTAGTTGCAGACAAATTACCACAATCCCAAAGATCTTATGGTTTTGTCGTTCAAACATTAATTATAGGAATTGGAACTTGGATTGCAAGTAATTTACCATGGATGGTTTCTCAATTTGGTGTTAGTAATGAGGCAGCATCTGGTGTAGTACCAATGTCTGTTAAAGTTGCTTTTGCAATTGGAGCTTTTGTGTTTTTAGTAAGTATTTTTTATACTGTTTTTACAACGGATGAATATCCGCCAGAAGACATGGAAGAGTTTGAGTTAGAAAAAGCAAAGAAGAATAACTTTATTCCAGATATTTTAGATAATATTGGAAGTATGCCAACTACAATGAAGAAATTGGGTGTCATTCAGTTCTTCTCTTGGTTTGCATTCTTTACAATGTGGAGTATGGCAAACCCTGCCTTAACGGAACATGTTTTTAATACTCCAGCTCCGATTGAAGCTGCTTTTAATATGGCAGATAAAGTACAAGCAGAAGCATTTAAAATTGCGAATACAAAGTTTCAAGAATCTTCTAATTCAGTGGGTTCTGCAATGGGTATTTATGGTTTGTCTTCAATGGTATTTGCTTTGTTATTAGTTTTTTATACTTCTAAGAGAAAAATTAATAGAAAATATGTACACCTATTTTCGTTGATTATTGGAGGTATCGGGTTTTTATTAATGAGCTATGCTTCACCAGGAAATTTAAAATACTGTTTTGTATTAATAGGTTTTGCTTGGGGCAGTATTTTATCAATGCCATATGCAATGTTATCTAGTTCTGTAGACCCTAATAAAATGGGTGTAATTATGGGAATATTTAACATGTTTATTGTAATTCCACAAATTATTGCTGCATTAGGAGGAATCAATTTTGTGTCTAGTTTATTAGGTGAAGAAACGATTAATGCAATGACCGTTGCTGGAATTAGTTTGGTAATTGCAGGCTTTTGTAATTTACTCATCACTAATAAAAATGCAATTACTTATCAAGAAGAGAATTAAGAATTAAATGAAATGAGCATAAATAAATTTAATTAGTTGTTTTTAACACTAATAAAAATTTTTATGTGAAAGCGTAGCGGTTGATTTACGCATAAAATTTTTAGTCATTTTATTAAAAAATGAAAATTTAAAAGTAAATGAAAAAAGGATTTATATTCGATTTGGACGGTGTTATCGTTGATACTGCCAAATATCATTATTTAGCTTGGAAAAAATTAGCAAATCACTTAGGTTTCGAATTCACCAAGGAACAAAACGAACTATTTAAAGGAGTTAGTAGAAAACGTTGTTTAGAAATTTTGTTAGAATTAGGTAATATAGAAGCTACTCAAGAACAGTTTGATACTTGGATGGTAGAGAAAAATGTTGACTATTTAGCATATATAGAAAATATGGATGCATCAGAAATTCTTCCAGATGTTTCAGGAATATTAGAGTATTTAAAAAATAATAATATTCCAATTGCCTTAGGTTCAGCAAGTAAAAATGCACATCCAATTTTGGAGAAAGTTAATTTATTACACTATTTCGATATTATTGTTGACGGAAATAATGTGATAAAAGCCAAACCAGACCCCGAGGTTTTTCTGCTAGCTGCAAAACAATTAGGTGTAGACTCTAATAATTGTGTCGTTTTTGAAGACGCTATTGCTGGTGTAAAAGCTGCGAATGCTGCAAAAATGATAAGTATCGGTATTGGAGATAAAAAAGTGCTTTCTGAAGCGCAATTTAACTTTAATGATTTCACTGAAATCAGTACTGATTTTATACAAGAGTTGATAAATAGAAAATAGATTAAAGAGAAAACAAGTCATGAATTATTGATCTTGCTTTCTCTTTAAAAACAACTTATTAGAGAGTGATTTATTTGACAGCTAAGCAGTCTGAAATATATTTTCTAATATCTCAAAAGAAAAAAAATGAATCAAGATTATATAAAACCAAATGAATGGTCAATCCTTGAAGAAGGGTTTGATACTGAAATGGTGAAATCTTCAGAAAGCTTGTTTAGCATTGGTAATGGTGCCATGGGACAGCGTGCTAATTTTGAAGAACAATATACAGGAAATACTTTTCAAGGGAGTTATATTGCAGGAGTTTATTATCCTGATAAAACACGAGTTGGATGGTGGAAAAACGGGTACCCAGAGTATTTTGCAAAAGTTTTGAATGCTCCAAATTGGATAGGAATTAACGTTTTAGTTAATGATGAGAAATTAGATTTACATACATGTAAAAGTGTCTCAAAATTTAAAAGGGAACTCAATATGAAAGAAGGTTGGTTGTCTAGAAGTTTTGAAGCTGTTTTGCAAAACGGAATCAAAATTAAAGTGGATACAAAACGCTTTTTAAGTATAGAAATAGATGCAGTTGGAGCAATTAACTACAATGTAACTCCTTTAAATTCGGATGCTAAAATTACCTATATTCCATATTTAGATGCAGGAATTTTAAATGAAGATTCCAATTGGGATGACCAGTTTTGGGATGTCTTAGAAGTTTCTCAAGACAATCAACAATTTTATATTAAAGCAAGAACCATGAAGACACATTTTTATACGTGTACTTTTATGGAATCTAGATTATTTATAAATGATAATGAAGTTATTGCAGGATGTAACAATGAGCAATCTTCAAATTTTATTTCTAGCTCATATCCACAAGAAATTAAAAAAAATCAAACATTTACGATTCATAAATTTGGAGGGTATGTCGTTGATCGAAATTATAAAAAAGAGGAATTAGTTGCTGCTGCAAGAGAAGTATTAGATAAAGCTGTAAGTTTTGGTTTTGATGCTTTATTAGAAATGCAAAAGCGATCTTGGGCGCAAATATGGAGCATGTCAGACATTACGATTGAAGGTGATGTAAAAGCGCAACAAGGTATTCGTTTTAATATTTTTCAACTAAATCAAACGTATTTAGGAACTGATGCTACTTTAAATATCGGTCCAAAAGGTTTTACTGGAGAAAAATATGGAGGAGGCACTTATTGGGATACAGAAGCGTATTGTATACCTTTTTACATGGTTACAAAAGATCAATCTGTTGCTCGAAAGTTGTTAGAGTACAGATATAACCATTTGGATAAAGCTATTGAAAATGCAGCAAAACTTGGTTTTACAAACGGAGCCGCTTTGTACCCAATGGTTACGATGAATGGTGAAGAATGCCATAACGAGTGGGAAATAACTTTTGAGGAAATTCATAGAAATGGAGCCATCGCTTTTGCTATTTATAACTATTACAGATTTACAGACGATTATTCTTATATTTCAGAAAAAGGGTTAGAAGTATTAATAGCAATTGCACGTTTTTGGCATCAAAGAGCGACCTTTTCCACGGACAAAAACAAATTCATGATTTTGGGTGTTACGGGTCCCAATGAATATGAAAATAACATTAACAATAATTGGTATACAAATTATATTGCAAAATGGTGTATAAATTATGCGTTAGAAAATATTGATATTGTAAAAACTGATCACATTTCTGATTATATCAGAATCAAAGAGAAAGTAAATTTTTCTGATGACGAATTAAAAGAATGGAAGAATGTTTCTGATCATATGTATTTTCCATATTCAGAAAAGCACAAAGTTTTCTTGCAGCAAGATGGTTTTTTAGATAAAGAATTAATCACAGTTGCAAACTTAGAAAAGACCCAAAGACCTATCAACCAGAAATGGAGTTGGGACCGTATTTTACGTTCTCCATATATAAAACAGGCAGATGTTTTACAGGGTTTCTATATGTTTGAAGATGATTTTTCTAGGGAAGAATTAGAACGCCACTTTGATTTTTATGAACCATTTACAGTCCATGAAAGTTCTCTTTCTCCCTGTGTGCATAGTATTCAGGCTGCAAAAATGGACAGAATGGAACAAGCGTATAAATTCTATTTACGAACTTCACGTTTAGATTTAGATGATTATAATCACGAGGTAGAAGAAGGATTACACATTACTTCTATGGCAGGAACTTGGATGAGTATTGTGGAAGGTTTTGGAGGAATGAGAGTGCTAAATAACACACTTTCTTTTTCGCCAAAAATTCCTAAAGGATGGAAATCTTACTCATTTAAAGTAAACTTTAGAAATCAAGTTATTACTGTAAATGTTACTCAAAAAGGAACTAATTTTGAATTAAAAGGAAAACAGGAATTTAGTATTTTAGTGAATGGAGAAAAGGTTATTGTATCTCCAAATAATTTAATTACTATTTAAAACAGAAATCATGAAGTACATTAGAGAGGTTTTTATCTTATTAACAACATTCCTTATTTATTCATGTAATAATGTAGAATCCCCAAAAAATGATTCTTTAGTTTCAATTTCTCATTCTTCTTTAGAAAGAGTTGAACCAACAAATTGGTGGATTGATTTTAACGATACTTCACTTCAACTATTGGTAAAAGAAGATAATATAAGTGCATCAAAACCTAGTATTTCTTATGCAGGAGTTTCTATTATAAAAGTACACAAAGCAAGAAGTGAAAATTATTTGTTTATCGATTTAAGTATTGATACCTCAACCAAAGCAGGAAAATTTGATATTGTTTTTACGCTTGATGATGGAACCATAAAAAAACATACGTACGAGTTAAAATCAAGAGAAAAACCTTCGAATGATTATGTTGGTTTTGATAGTTCTGATGCCATTTATTTAATTACTCCAGATCGTTTTTCGAATGGGGATGAAAGTAACGACATCAACCAAAAATTAAAAGAAAAAACGATTGATAGAACGGATGGGTACAAACGTCATGGAGGCGATTTAAAAGGAATTATTAATCATGTAGATTATATTTCTGACTTAGGTTTTACTGCTGTTTGGCCAACGCCTGTTTTAACAAATGATATGCCAAAAGGTTCTTATCATGGGTATGCAATTACAGATTATTATCAAGTTGATCCCCGTTTTGGAACCATGAAAGATTACAAAAAATTAGCCCATGAGTTAAGAAAAAAAGGAATGAAATTAATCATGGACCAAGTTGCGAATCATTGTGGTTTAGAACATTGGTGGATGAAAGATATTCCTTTTTCTGATTGGGTAAATAATCAAAAAAACTACAAAGAAAATATTGAAAATTGGAATTACAAAACCAATATTGGCTCTAATCACAGAAGAACTACAAATCAAGATTTGTATGCTTCAGAAATTGATAGAAGAGAGAATAACGAAGGTTGGTTTGTTGCTGAAATGCCAGATTTAAACCAACGGAATCCATTTATGGCGAAATACATTATTCAAAATAGTATTTGGTGGATAGAAACCTTGGGTTTAGGCGGAATTAGACAAGACACTTATCCGTATCCAGACAAAGATTTTATGGCAAATTGGGCGGGTTCAATTATGAAAGAATATCCAAATTTTTCGATAGTTGGGGAAGAATGGAGTTACAATCCGCTGTTAGTTGGTTATTGGCAAACGGGTGCAAAAAATAGAGATGGTTACGAGTCTCACTTAAAATCTACGATGGATTTTCCGATGCAAAAAAATATCATAGACGGAATTAATGAAGAAGAATCTTGGGATAAAGGTTTGGTGAAAATCTATGAAGGTTTAGCGAACGATTTTCAGTATGCGACGCCTAAAGACATCATGGTTTTTTTAGACAATCATGATAAAAGCAGATTGTTTACAGAAGTAAAAGAAGACGCAGCAAATGCTAAAATGGCTTTGAGCTATATGTTGATGATGCCAAGGATTCCTCAAATTTATTACGGAACAGAAATTTTAATGAATGATACTGCAAATCCTGGTGATCATGGATTAATTAGAACCGATTT